>NZ_VFWS01000008.1:0-102423 GCF_006443065.1 Mesorhizobium sp. B1-1-5
CGGCGACCAACGGCCCGATCTTCGATGCAAGGGCGACATGGTCGTTCGAGGATTACGAGAAGCGGTTCTCGCGGCTGCACCGGCACATCAGGCAAGGCGACTGCTACCAGGGCAACCTGACCTTTCCGGTGCATGCGCAATGGTCGGGCGATCCGCTGGCCGCCTTCGACGCGCTGACCGAACGCCAGCCGGTGAAATATGGCGCACTGGTTTCGCTTGGCGATCCGGTCGTGCTGTCGCGCTCACCCGAACTGTTCTTCGAGATCGACGCGCAGGGCATGGTCGAGACGCATCCGATGAAGGGCACGGCGCCGCGTGGTGCGACGGAAGCCGACGACGAGCGCCAGAAAACCTTCCTGCGCAATGATGAGAAGAACCAGGCCGAGAACCGGATGATCGTCGACCTGCTCCGCAACGACATCTCGCTGATCAGCGAAGTCGGCACGCTGGACGTGCCGGAGTTGTTCCGCATCGAGACCTATCCGACGGTGCACCAGATGGTCAGCCGCGTGCGGGCGCGGCTTTTGCCCGACATCGGCATCCGCCAGGTCTTCGCCGCGCTCTTTCCCTGCGGCTCGATCACCGGTGCGCCGAAAATCCGCGCCATGGAAATCCTGCATGAGTTGGAAGATGCGCCGCGAGACGTTTATTGCGGCGCCATCGGCTGGATCGCGCCGGGAGGCAGGATGCGTTTTTCGGTGGCGATCCGCACCATCTCGCTCTTTGCCGACGGCGAGGCCGTCTACAATGTCGGCGGCGGCGTCGTCTTCGATTCGACCGCCGAGGAGGAGTATCGGGAGTGTCTGTTGAAAGCCCGCTTCGCGACGGGAACGGTGCCGGCTTCGAGCTGATCGAGACCATGCGCTGGGAGCCTGGCTCGGGCTTCCTGCGCTTCGAGCGCCACCTTGCGAGGCTTTATGCGTCCGCCACCGAACTCGGCTTCGCCTGCGATCCTGAACGGATCGGTGAAGTGCTTTCGAACACCGTCGGCGGGAACAAGCTTGCCTTGCGCGTGCGCCTCGCCTTGCAGCGCAATGGCGAAGCGACGGCCGCGGCTCAAGTCTATGAACCGCTGCCCGCCGACAAGGTCTGGCGGCTACAGCTGGCGCGAACACGGATCGATTCGGCCAACACGCTGTTGCGCCACAAGACAAGCCTGCGCCAGGTCTACACGCAGGCGCGCGCCGAATATCTCGCCACCCGCGCCGACGAAGTGCTTTTGGCCAACGAGCGCGGCGAGCTCTGCGAGGGCACGATCACCAATCTCTTCGCCGACTTCGGCGACGGCCCGCTTGCCACGCCTCGGCTCGACTGCGGCCTTTTGCCTGGAATATTGCGCGGCGCGCTTCTGGACGAAGGCCGCGCCGTGGAAGCGATCTACAGCTTCGACGATCTGAAGGCGGCGAAGGCGATCTTCGTCGGCAACTCACTGCGCGGGCTGATCCCGGCGCGGCTTGGCTGACCGCCGGAGACATAAATGGACAACACCCAAACAGGCATGACCGTTCGCCAGCCGACCCACACGCCCTATGACGGGTCCTCGAAACTCTTCACCATCGGGCTGAAGCCGCTCGACTTCGACCGCTGGATCGAGGTCGATGAATTGCTGCTGCCGCATCTGGCCGAGAAGCAACGGCTCTATGCGGAAATCCCGGAAAAGGTCTTTGTCGAGGAAGACGGCACCCGAGACGCTCAGCGCGAAGTGCTGGACCTGCTCGTCGCGCATCTCGAAGCCGCGCATCCCGGCACGCACCGTCGCAACGAAGAGGACGTCGAGCCGATCGGTTTCGAGGCGGCAAGCGACAGGCTGCCTCCTGCCCTGCGCGAGGCGCCGCTGGCTAAGGCTTCGCTGCTCGTCCAGGAAGATCTGATCCTGATGCGCCGCGACGAGCGCGGCTGGCGGCTCGCCGCCGGCTCGCTCTGCTTCCCTTCGTCCTGGTCGCTGCAGGAGAAATTCGGCAAGCCGCTGCAGGAGATCCACGAGCCGGTGCCCGGATTCGGACCCGGCACGCGGCCGGCCGAGCTCATCAACCGCATGTTCGACGGCCTGCAGGGCCAGGCGGTCGAGCGCTTCAACTGGTCGATCCAGGCCGGCGATGCGCTCTATCATCCGCTCTCCAATGTCGAGCGCACCGACCGCGCCACGAACCGCCCGAGCCGCTTCGCCGACGGCGATGTCGACGCCCACGCCTTCATCCGCGTCGAACGCCAGACGTTGCGCAAGCTTCCCCTGTCGCGCGACATCCTCTTCACCATCCGCATCCATCTCGATCCGCTCAAGCTGCTCATTCGCCATCCTGACCGGGCACCCCTCGCCGTCTCGTTCGCGGAGCAGCTCCTGGCCCTCGACCAGCAACAACTCGACTATAAGGGCCTGACCGCCGACCGCGACCGGCTGGTCGAATTCCTCAGCGGCATGGCCTGCACGCCTTAACCAAGGTGCCAGCCTGGCCGGGCCGGCGGTTGGTGCTTTTCGCTGGTTTATGACAATGATCTGTGGTGTAGCGCTTGGCCGTCGGGCAAAAGGCCCCGGTTTTGCGCGAGTTTGAAGGAGTGTGCGAAAAAATGGCGAATGAAAACTGGCCCGTTTACGGTGAAATCACCGGCCCTGTCGTGATGATCGGCTTCGGCTCGATCGGACGGGGAACGCTGCCGCTGATCGAGCGCCATTTCAAGTTCGACAAGTCGCGCATGACGGTCATCGACCCGCGCGACACCGACCGCAAGCTGCTCGACGAGCGCGGCATCGCCTTCATGCAGGACGCGGTGACCGAGAAGAATTACAAGAAGCTGCTGACGCCGCTTCTGACCAATGGCGGCGGCCAGGGCTTTTGCGTCAACCTGTCGGTCGACACCGGCTCGGTGGACCTGATGAAATTGTGCCGCAAGCTCGGCGTGCTCTACATCGACACTGTCGTCGAGCCGTGGCTCGGCTTCTATTTCGACGCCGAGGCCGACAATGCCAGCCGCACCAACTATGCGCTGCGCGAGGCGATGATCAAGGAAAAGCAGGATAAGCCGGGCGGCCCGACGGCGGTCTCCACCTGCGGCGCCAATCCCGGCATGGTCTCGTGGTTCGTCAAGAAGGCGCTGGTCAACCTCGCCACCGATCTTGGTCTCGACTTTTCGGAGCCCGCGCAGGAAGACCGCGAGGCCTGGGCCAGGCTGATGAAGAAGGCCGGCGTCAAGGGCATCCATATCGCCGAGCGCGACACCCAGCGCACCAAGAAGCCGAAGCCGATGAACGTGTTCTGGAACACCTGGTCGGTCGAAGGTTTTATCTCGGAGGGCCTGCAGCCGGCCGAGCTCGGCTGGGGCACGCATGAAAACTGGATGCCGAAGAACGGCAAGAAGCACAAGCACGGCTCCAAGGCGGCAATCTTTCTGGAACAGCCCGGCGCCAACACGCGCGTGCGCAGCTGGTGCCCGACGCCCGGCCCGCAATACGGCCTGCTGGTGACGCACAATGAGTCGATCTCGATCGCCGACTTCTTCACCGTGCGCTCGAAGAAGGGCAAGGTCCAATATCGCCCGACCTGCCACTACGCCTACCATCCCTGCAACGACGCCTTGCTGTCGCTGGACGAGATGTTCGGCGCCGCCGGCAAGCCGCAGCCGGTTCACCACGTGCTCGACGAGAACGAGCTGGTCGACGGCGTCGACGAGCTCGGCGTGCTGCTCTACGGCCACGACAAGAACGCCTATTGGTATGGCTCGCAGCTGTCGCTGGCCGAGGCGCGCAAGCTCGCTCCCTACCAGAACGCCACCGGCCTGCAGGTCACCTCGGCGGTGCTCGCCGGCATGGTCTGGGCGCTGGAGAACCCGACTGCCGGCATCGTCGAAGCCGACGAGATGAACTACCGGCGTTGCCTCGACGTGCAGTCGCCCTATCTCGGCCCGGTCAGGGGCTACTACACCGACTGGACGCCGCTGGACAATCGGCCGGGCCTCTTCCCGGAGGACCTGGACAAGGACGACCCGTGGCAGTTCCGCAACATCCTCGTCCGATAGCAGCCGGACCCGCCGGAGCAATTCGAGCAAAAGTGTGAGACGGTTTTCCGTCTGGATTTGCGTGAAAACAAGGAGATAGAGCGGCTCGCCGTTTCCGTGAAGCGGTGGAGACGCTCTCCCTCGCCGCCTTGCAATCGCCCGGAAATCGGGCGATTGAGTATCGGCGGACTGAGGAGAGGATTTTCAAAATGACCATTGCGCGCAAACTGCTTTCAGCAGGCGCCGCGGCAAGCCTTCTGGCTGCGGCCGCCTGCACCACCACCGGCCCCGCGGACCAGCCCTCGATGGCAGCGCCGAAGGGCGTCGAGGGCAACTGGATCGACGCCAAGGGCACCGGCCTGTCGACCTTCGCGGCCGGCAGCTTCGCCACCGTCGCCACCGATACCGGCCAGAAGCTGTCGGAAGGCAGCTACACCATGACCGGAGCGACCTCGGTCGAGATCCACGGCACCTCGCTGATCCGCCAGACGCCGGTCAGCTTCAACTGCCTGATGATCTCCACCAGCCAGCTCAACTGCACCAGCGCCAGCGGCCAGAATTTCGTGCTGACGCGCCGGGCTTGAGAGTTCGCAAATCTTCAGCTGACAGGGCCGGCGGCGCAAGCCGCCGTCCTTTTTTGTGCCGGCAAACATCTCCCTGATTTGTGCTTGCATCGACCGGAACCCGATGTGAACATGACCGGAGCTGACTGTTATTTTCCAGTCAAGCGAGGGCGTTAAGCATATTCGAAGTCAGCTTATCCGGGAGACGAAGATGAAGAAGAGTGCCGCGATCCTAGCCCTGTCGGCATCGGCGCTCGGCCTGTCGGCGGGCGTGTCTTTTGCCGACTACACGCTGAACATCCTGCATTTCAACGATTGGCACAGCCGCATCGAAGGCAACAACAAATATGAGTCGACCTGCTCCGCCGACGAGGAGACCAAGGGCGAATGCATCGGCGGCGCCGGCAGGCTGGTCACGGCGATCGCTGAGGAACGCAAGAAACTCGAAGGCCAGAACCTGCTGCTGCTCAATGCCGGCGACAGCTTCCAGGGATCGCTGTTCTACACCACCTACAAGGGTGCCGTGGAAGAGGAATTCCTCAATCAGATCAAGCCCGACGCGGTAACGCTCGGCAACCACGAGTTCGACGACGGCGAGACCGCGCTGGTTCCCTATCTCGACAAGGCGAAATTCCCGATCGTCAGCGCCAATGTCGTGCCCAACGACAAGTCCGGCGCCAAGGACAAGATCAAGCCTTCGATCGTCCTCGAGATCGGCGGCCAGAAGATCGGCATCGTCGGCGCCGTCACCAACGACACGCCCGAACTCGCCTCGCCCGGCCCGAACATCGCCATCACCGACGACGTCAAGTCGATCACCGCCGAGGTCGAGAAGCTCAAGGCGCAAGGCATCAACAAGATCATCGCGGTCACCCATATCGGCTACAGGCGCGAGCGCGACGTCATAGCGAAAATCCCGGGTGTCGACGTGGTGGTCGGCGGTCACAGCCACACCCTTCTGTCGAACACCGATCCGAAGGCCGAGGGCCCCTACCCGACGATGGTCGACAACCCCGACGGTTACAAGGTGCCGGTCGTGCAGGCCGCGTCCTATTCGAAATATCTCGGCGAGTTCAAGGTCGTGTTCGACGACAACGGCGTCGTCAAGGAGGCAAGCGGCGCGCCGATCTATCTCGACAAGTCGATCACCCCCGATCCCGCCGTTCTTGCCCGCATCAAGGAGCTCGGCGCGCCGATCGAGGCGCTGAAGAACAAGGAGGTGGCCGAGACCACCAAGGCCATCGACGGCAGCCGCGAGAATTGCCGCGCGCGCGAATGCGAGATGGGCAATCTCGTCTCCGACGCCATTCTCGACCGCACCAAGGGCCAGGGCGTCGAAATCGTCATCTCGAACGGCGGCGGCCTGCGCGCCTCGATCGACCAGGGCACGGTGACTATGGGCGAGGTGCTGACCGTGCTGCCCTTCCAGAACACGCTGGCCACTTTCAAGATCTCGGGCAAGGACCTGGTTGCGGGCCTTGAAAACGGCCTCAGCCAGATCGAGGACGGCGCCGGCCGCTTCCCGCAGGTTGCCGGCATCAAATATTCCTTCGACAGATCCGTCGCGCCCAATGCCGGCCGCGTCAAATCGGTCGAGGTGATGGAGAACGGCGCCTGGACGCCGATCAGCCCGGACAAGCAGTACCTCGTCGCCACCAACAACTACGTCCGCCAGGGCGGCGACGGCTACAAGGTTTTCGCCGACAAGGCGACCGACGCCTATGACTACGGCCCCGGCCTGGATCAGGTGGTGGCCGACTATCTCGGCGCCCACCGTCCCTATACGCCCAAGCTCGACGGCCGCATCACCGAACTTGCGGCGGCGGCGGCCGAGCCGGCCAAGCCTGCGGAACCGGTGAAGCCTGCCGAGACCGCCCCCGCCACCCAGGCGCCTGCGAACGGGGCAGCAAAACCAGCCGAGACGTCGCCGGCAAACGGCGAGCCCGCCATGCCGGCTCCGCCTTCCGGTTCCAGCGACATAGCCGGCACGCCGCCGGCGGTTTCTAATGAAACCGCGCCTGCGGTGCCGGCCGCGGAACCGGCAAAGCCTGCCGAGGCTGCCCCGGCAACGCCTGCTCCCGCAGCCGAGCCGGCCAAGCCGGCGCAGGCAACACAGGCCGAAGCGAAACCGGCCGAGACCAGCCACACCGTTGCCGCCGGCGATACCTATTGGGACTTGGCCAAGAAAGCCTATGGCGACGCAACCAAGTGGAAGCTGATCTCCGAAGCCAACAAGGATTATAAGCCGCGTCGCCTGCCGCTCGGCGCGACGCTGACCATTCCGCCTGCCGCGAAGTAACGCCTGGTCCGGGACTGATCGCGCCCGTCCGGGCAACCGGGCGGGTGTTCCTTTTTGAAGCCCTGACGCGATAAGGTGCGGCCAGACGCAGCATTGAAAACCGGCAGGGCATCGCTAGGTTCCGCGGCGCTACCGGAGATTGTTGATGACTCTTGCCAACCCCACCGATGCCAAAGCTGCAAAGGCCGTCGGCCTGCCGTCGGCGCATGCCGCGCCGGTCAGGCCGGGCAAGATCGGCGTCATGCTGGTCAATCTCGGCACGCCCGACGGCACGGACTTCAGGCCGATGTGGCGCTACCTGCGCGAATTCCTCTCCGATCCGCGCGTCATCGAGCTCAACAAGGCGATCTGGTATCCGATCCTGTATGGACTGGTGCTGACCACCCGGCCGAAAAAATCCGGCGCCAACTATGCCCGTATCTGGAACCGGGAGATGAACGAGTCGCCGCTGCGCACTTTCACCCGCGCTCAAGGTCAGAAGCTGGGGGCGGCGCTGGCCGACCTGCCCGATGTGGTGGTCGACTGGGCGATGCGCTACGGCGATCCCTCGACGGCAAGCGTCACTCAGAAGCTGGTCGACCAGGGCTGCGACCGCATCCTCACCTTTCCGCTCTACCCGCAATATTCGGCGACGACGACGGCGACCGCCAACGACCAGCTGTTCCGTGCGCTGATGAAGATCAGGCGCGCGCCGGCGATCCGCAGCGTGCCGCCCTATTATGACGAACCGGTCTATATCGACGCGCTTGCGCGTTCGATCGAGCAGCACCTGGCGATCCTCGACTTCGTGCCGGAGGTGGTGATCGCCTCCTATCACGGCATCCCCAAGCCCTATTCCGACAAGGGCGATCCCTACGGGGCGCATTGCCTGGAGACCACGCGGCTGCTGCGGGCAAGGCTCGGCTGGGACGAGAAGAAGTTCATCGCCACCTTCCAGTCGCGTTTCGGCGCGCAGGAATGGCTGCAGCCTTACACCGATGTCACCGTCGAGCAACTGGCCAAGGACGGCGTGAAATCGATCGCCATCGTCAATCCCGGTTTCTCCGTCGACTGCATCGAGACGCTGGACGAGATCGGCCGCGAGGCGGCCGAAACCTTCCATCACGCCGGCGGCGAGAATTTTGCGCATATCCCCTGCCTCAACGACAGCGCCGAGGGCATGGCGGTCATCGAAGCGCTGGCGCGACGCGAGCTTTCCGGCTGGGTGTGACCGGTTTCACCGGCTAATGCATGTCGTCCAGAAGTGTGCAGCGGTTCTGGGACAACGACATGCATCAAGACAAAGACCTAAAGCGCGTCGACTGAACCCCTTTCAGCGCGACGCGCTTTAGCTAGAAACCGGTGCGCAAAAGCCTTCGCTAACCAATATTCCCGATCACCTGATTGTAACGCTGCGGAAACACACTTAAGTGATTCCGTGAGGTCGCCGCCTTTTGAGGGAGAAACGAAATGGGCTTCAGCGGTTTCGATATTGCCATCATTGTTCTTGTCTTCCTGGTCATCATCCTTCTTTTCAAAGGCATCAAGACGGTGCCGCAAGGTTATAATTACACGGTGGAACGCTTCGGCCGGTACACCAAGACGCTGACGCCTGGCCTGAACATCATCAATCCCATCTTCGAGCGCGTCGGCGCCAAGATGAATATGATGGAGCAGGTGCTCGACGTGCCGACGCAGGAGATCATCACTCGCGACAACGCCATCGTCGGTGTCGACGGCATCGCCTTCTACCAGATCCTCAACGCCGCGCAGGCCGCTTATCAGGTGGCCGGGCTGCAGAACGCCATTCTCAACCTGACCATGACCAACATCCGTACCGTCATGGGCTCGATGGACCTCGACGAATTGCTGTCCAACCGCGACGCCATCAACGAGCGCCTGTTGCGCGTCGTCGACGAGGCGGCGCATCCGTGGGGCATCAAGATCACCCGCGTCGAGATCAAGGACATCAATCCGCCGGCCAATCTGATCGAATCGATGGGCCGCCAGATGACGGCCGAGCGCAACAAGCGCGCCCAGATCCTGGCCGCCGAAGGCCTCAAGCAGTCGCAGATCCTCGAGGCCGAGGGCCGCAGGGAAGCTGCCTTCCGCGACGCCGAGGCGCGCGAGCGCTCGGCCGAAGCGGAGGCCAAGGCGACGCAGGTCGTGTCGGAAGCCATCGCCAAGGGCGACGTGCAGGCGCTCAACTACTTCATCGCCCAGAAATACACCGAGGCGCTGACCAGGATCGGCTCGGCCACGAACAGCAAGATCGTGCTGATGCCGCTGGAAGCCTCGTCGCTGATCGGAACGCTCGGCGGCATCGGCGAGATCGCCAAGGAAGTTTTCAGGAGTGAAGGTACGGCCGGCGCGCAGCGGCAGGCCGCACGCCCGCCGCTGGTTCGGCCGAACGAAAACTGAGATCATAGGAGGCTGCTCCCATGTTCGACCGTATCGTTTCCGAACTCGGCCCGTGGAACTGGATGGTTCTGGGCTTCGTGCTCCTGGTGATGGAGATCGTCGCGCCGGGCGTCTTCATGCTGTGGATCGGCATCGCCGCGCTCATCATCGGCGCCGTGTCGCTGGCGATATGGGACGCCGCTTTCTGGACCTGGCAGGTGCAGGTGCTGGCGTTCCTGATCCTGTCGCTGATCTCGGCTTTCGTCGGCAAGAAACTGATGGCCGGCCGCCACGACGATGCCGACCAGCCGCTGCTCAACCGCCGCGGCGCGCAGATGGTGGGCAAGCTGGCGACGCTGGCCGAACCGATCAAGGACGGCCGCGGCCGCATCAAGCTCGGCGACACGCTGTGGCGCGTTTCCGGTCCTGATCTGCCTGCTGGCACGCAAGTGCGCGTTGTCGGCGCCGCCGACACCGACCTGGAGCTGACGGTCGAGGCGGCCTGAACCGAGACAGGTATCGGACGGGCTGAGACTAAGGCAATTCCAGGAAAAGTGCGTGGCTAGAGCAATTCCAGGAAAAGTGTGAAGCGGTTTTCCGTTCGGAATTGCGTAAAAACAAAAAGATAGAGCGGTTCGCCGTTTCCGTGAAATGGCGAACCGCTCTACGCTGCGCCAATGCGCAGCAGGTCGTGGAAGTGAACCACGCCCACCGGCATTTTGTCTTTGGTCACGACCAACGCGCCGATATTGTGCTCGTTGAGCATGGCAATCGCCGTGCCCGCCAGCGTCTGCGGATCGATCGTCTTGGGCGTGCGGGTCATGACCTCATCGACGGTCACGTCGGCCAGATTGCGATGCAGATTGCGTGCAACGTCGCCGTCGGTGACGATCCCGACCAGTTTGCCGTTCGCATCGACGATGCAGACGCACCCGACTTTCTTCTGCGACAGCGTCATCACCGCTTCCGGCATCTTGGTGCCGAGCAGGGCGAGCGGCACCTGATCGCCGGTCCGCATGATCTCCGACACCAATGTCAGGTTGGCGCCAAGCTGCCCGCCGGGGTGCAAGGTTCGGAAGTGATCCGGCGTGAAGCCCCGCGCTTCGAGCAGAGCGATGGCCAACGCGTCGCCCAGCACGAGTTGGAGAAGCGTCGATGTCGTCGGCGCCAGCCCGTGCGGACAAGCCTCGGGCACGACCGGCAGCAGCAAAACCACATCGGCCGCACGCGCCAGCGCCGAGCTCTCGCCGGAAGTAATGGCGATCAGCGGGATGGAAAAACGCCTCGAATAGGCGACGATGCCCATCAATTCCTTGCTTTCGCCCGACCAGGACATGGCGATTATGGCGTCGTCCTTGGCGATCATGCCGAGATCGCCGTGATTGGCCTCGGCCGGATGGACGAAAAAGGCTGGCGTGCCGGTCGAGGCAAGCGTCGCGGCGATCTTGGCGCCGATATGGCCGCTCTTGCCGACGCCGGTGACGATGACGCGGCCCTCGATCCGCGAGATCAGGTCGATCGCAGCGGCAAAAGGCTCGGTCAGCCCGTTTGCGAGCGCGGCGGCCAGGGCCGCCACGCCGGTCTGCTCCGTGGCCACCGTTCTCAGCGCCGATTCGATCGCGGCCTGCCTGTCCGGCTGCTTTCTTTCTGGGGACCCCGCATGCATGGAGCAAGCGATTAGCGCTTTGCCGCGCCCCTGTCCAACGGAATTGCCTTCAACCTCCGATTGGGGAGCTCTGAGGCGGCTCTCTCAACCCTCCGTTAACCATCCGCATTTACGGTTCGGTAAGTATGGCGCAACCGCGCCGCGCAAGCAGTGGTGACGATGTCCGGGGGCCAGCCTGAAACGAAAATCGGTCGGAAAGGCATTGCCGTTGCAGCACTGCTGCTGACGGCAAGCGCGCTTGCCTTGTTGCATCCCGCGCCGGCATTCTCGCAGGAAACCGAGCTGCGCGGCGAGGTCTCCGATTCTGCCATACTCGCCGACCAGCAGCGCAAGGCCAGGCAGTTGCGGGCGCAGGGATCGCAGGGTCAGACCCCGCCCGCCGCCGCTGCCGTCCAGGATACGGCATCGACGACCTACCAGCCGTCAAGCCCCGGCGCCGTTCCCGATAACGATCAGACGGCGGGCGCGACGGACAGCATCTTCGACCAGCCGCAGGCAACGGACGATCAATTGGCCGACACGAAGGCCCCGGTAAAACGCCGCCGGCCCTCGACCGCGAATCAGCGCGCTCGCGACGCCAAGGCCGGCACCAAGACCGCCGACAAGAAGAAGGCCAAGAAGAAAACCGGCGAAGCGACGGACAGCACGACCACCGCAGCGACCGCCGGCACAGGCAACCGGACCGACGCCACCGCCACCGGCGATGAGGACGGCAGCAACCGCCGTGCCGTTACCATCGACAGCGTCGACAAGCAGAAGCTGGACCCCGGTCAGGAACGCACCGCCTCCATCGAAGGCCTGAAGGTCAAGCCGGAGGATGATCCCTTCGCCGCGCCGGGCGTCAAGGTCGGCACCTTTCTCTTGCGGCCGACGCTCGAGCAGGGCTTCACCGCGACGTCCAACGCCGATTCCAGCAGCACCGGCAAATCGGCGGTTCTGTCCGAGACGGCGCTGCGTTTCACCGCGACCTCCGACTGGCGCGAGAATTCGGCTTTGATCACCGGCTACGGCCAGTTCCGCAACACCGTCTCTGGCCAGAAGATCAACGATGCGCAGGGCCGCATCGAGGGCCAGCTCAATGTCGACCTCGATAACGAGCTGCGCGCCATTGCCAAGCTGGGCTATGAAGCCGCGCCCGAATCGGCCTCCTCGCCGGATGCGATCGCCGGTGTCACCCAACAGCCGCTGCGCCAGACCGTCGACGGCAGCCTCGGTCTCGAAAAGAGTGTCGGCAAGATGCGCTACGCGCTGACCGGCGCGGTCTCGCATGATTTCTACGGCGATGCCGAGCTCTCCGACGGCACCACCGTTTCGCAGAAGGATCGCGATTCCACGCTCTATACCGCGACCTTGCGCACCGGTTACGAGATTTCGCCGGCGCTGACGCCGTTCACGGAAGTCGAGGCCGGGCGGCGCCTCTATGACCTGCGCGTCGACACCGACGGCTTCGAGCGATCCTCGACCAGGCTTGGCGCGCGCGCCGGCCTCGAGCTCGACATGGGCGAGAAGCTGTCCGGCGAATTTTCCGTCGGCTGGCTGCGCGAGGCGATCGACGACAGCCGCCTTCCGGCGGTGGCGGGTCCGAGCATCGACGCCGACCTCAAATGGTCGCCCGAGCGCGGCACCACTATCGGCCTGACCGGCAAGACCAGCGTCGAAACAACCACGACGGCCAATGAGAGCGGCGATATTCTCTACTCCGGCCGCCTGACCGGCGAGCGCCAGATTCGCGCCAATCTGACGGCGAACTCGGCGCTCGGCCTCGACTGGCGCGATTACACCGGCTCCGACGGCCACGATTTGATCCTGAGCGCCGAGGCCGGACTGACCTGGTGGCTGAACCGCTATGCCGGGGTCACCACCAGGGTGAGGACGGAGAAGCTGACCAGCAATCTGCCTGGCCGAGACTATACCACCAACAGCGTCTATCTCGGCCTGAAGGTCCAGCGCTGAACGCAGCGACGGCCCAAGCCTATCAGGCCGAGTCGAGAACGGCGGGTTCCGAGAACCGGAGCGGAGCGTACTCAAAGTACGTGAGCACCGGAAGCGCAGGAAACTGCCGTTCGCAGACCGGCCTCACCTGAATATCGGCATAGGCTAAGACGCGGCGCCGCGCCGCTCTACCGGCTGCACCTCGTCCAGCAGCGTGCGGATGACGCCGGCCATGCTTCCGTTCATGTCGCTACGCCAGAGCGCGAAGGCGACATTGGCCTCGACGAAACCTTCCGGCGAGCCGCAATCGAAGGTGCGCCCCTTGTAGTGATAGCCGTAGAAGGCCTGCTGTTTCTCCAGCTTCAGCATCGCATCGGTCAGCTGGATCTCATTGCCGGCGCCGCGTTCCTGGCTTTCCAGGATGCCGAAGATTTCCGGCTGCAGGATGTAGCGGCCGTTGATGAAGAGGTTGGAGGGCGCGGTGCCCTGCTTCGGCTTCTCCACCATGCCGGTGATGCGGAAGCCGTGATGCGTGTCCTCGCCACGGCCGACAATGCCGTATTTATGCGCCTCGGCCGGATCGCATTCCTGCACGGCGATGATGTTGTTGCCGGTCTCGGCATAGAGCTCGACCATGTCCTTCATGCAGCTCTTTTCCGACTGCATGATCATGTCCGGCAGAAGCAGGGCGAACGGCTCCTCGCCGACCAGCTCGCGGGCGCACCAGACGGCGTGGCCAAGGCCCATCGGCACCTGCTGGCGCGTGAAGCTCGTCTGTCCGGGAGCCGGCTGCAGCCGCTGCAGGCGGGCGAGCTGATCGTCCTTGCCGCGCTGGGCAAGCGTGTCATAGAGCTCGAACTGGACGTCGAAATGATCCTCGATGACCGCCTTGTTGCGCCCGGTCACGAAGATGAAATGCTCGATGCCGGCCTCGCGCGCCTCATCGACCACATATTGGATGACCGGCCGGTCGACGACAGTGAGCATTTCCTTCGGGATGGCCTTGGTGGCCGGCAGAAACCGCGTGCCGAGGCCGGCGACCGGGAAAACTGCCTTGCGAACGCGCTTCATGCTGACACCCCCTGCGTTTCGGCCAATTATCCGCTCGGCAGCACGCTCCGCAATCCCCCCAAATATTTTCACGGCGGAATCATTTTCACGCCGGAATGTCGGATTAAGGGCGAACAGTGAACGTGTCAGCTAAAAGCCGCGACATCTCTTTTCGTTCCCTGCGGCACCTATGGTAAACCAAATGCTAACCCGGTTCGGCGTTGAATGATCCTTCCTGATTTGACGAAGGAGGAAATGATGTCCGTTCGCAACACCGCGAGGCGCCTGACGGCACTGGCGACGGCCGCCGGCCTCACGCTGGCCTTGCTGATGCCCGCCGGACCCGCTTTCGCCGATGCCGGATTCCGCCAGTGGGTCTCGGATTTCCGCGCCACCGCGGTGGCGGGCGGCGTTTCGGGCGCGGTCTACGACCAGTCGATGAGAGGCATCGAGCCCGACCCGGTCGTGCTGGAAAAGGCCCGCACCCAGCCGGAATTCACCGCGCCCGCCTGGGACTATTTCGATAACCGCGTGCACGACCAGGCAGTCGCCAACGGCCAGGCGATGGCGAAGAAATGGAGGCCGTGGCTCGATCGCATCGAGGCGCGGTTCGGTGTCGACCGCAACATCCTTTTGGCCATCTGGTCGATGGAATCGAACTATGGCGAGACGCTCAAGCGCGACGACATCATGCGCAACGTCGTCCGCTCGCTGGCGACGCTTGCCTATGGCGATCCGAAGCGGTCGAAATATGCCCGCACCCAACTGATCTCGGCCTTGAAGATCCTGCAGACCGGCGACATCGACGAAAGCCATCTGATGGGCTCCTGGGCAGGCGCGATGGGCCAGACCCAATTCATCCCGACCAGCTACCAGCGCTATGCGGTCGACATGGACGGCAATGGCAAGCGCGACATCTGGAGTTCGATCCCCGACGCGCTGGCGACCTCCGCCAATCTGCTCAAGAAGAACGGCTGGCAGGCCGGCAAGACCTGGGGCTATGAGGTCTCCATACCAGCCGGCAAATTGCCCGGCGGCGCAAAGACGATCGCCCAATGGCAGACGCTCGGCGTCGTCAGGGCCAGCGGCAAGCCGTTCAAGAACCTGACCGACAAGGCGACGTTGAAAGTGCCGGACGGCCGAAGTGGACCCGCCTTCCTGATGATCAGGAATTTCTCTGTCATCAAGGCCTACAACAACGCCGACAAATACGCTTTGGCCGTGGGCCTTCTGGCCGACGAGATCGCCGGCGGCACCGGCCTGGTGCAGGACTGGCAGCGGCCTTTCACCAAGCTCAGCTTCGAGGAACGGCAGGAACTGCAGAAGCGGCTTTCAGATCACGGCTATTATGACGGCAAGTTCGACGGCAAGATCGGCGATGGCTCGAAAGCCGCCATCATGGCCTACCAGGCCAAGGTCGGCTTGAACCAGGATGGCTATCCGAGCCTGGAAGTGCTCAAATGGCTCCGCAAGCAGTAAAGCTTGGGGAAGCGCCAGCATCCTCTCAAAGACGGCAAGGATGCCGTAGCGCTTCGGCTTGCGCATGACTTTCCCACGTCTTCCGGTCATGCGCCAAGGGATGGAGAGGTGTTTGGTTTCGGTTGCGCGTATCAGGCAGGGCATTCGCCGGGCGCCGATACTGATTCTCGCCCTGGCCGTGCTAGTCGTCACTGCCGCCGGCGCTTTCCACGCACCGGCATTCGCGCAGGAGGAAAGCCGCGGCTGGTCGTTGCGTGACCTTCTGTTCCCGCGCCGCAGCGAACGCGTCGAGCCACCGTTCGAAATCCAGAAATCAAGGCCGAAACCGAAGAAGAAATCCAAGCCGCGCCCGCCGGCCGAGCCGGAAACGCCGATCGTCGAGAAGACGAACGACGCCCGTGTCGTGCTGGTGGTCGGCGATTTTCTGGCGGGCGGGCTGGCCGAGGGCCTGGACACCGCCTTTGCCGACAATCCCGCCGTCAGAATCGTCGCCCGCGCCAACGGGTCGTCGGGCTTCGTTCGCGACGATTTCTATAACTGGCCGGTCGAGATCAAGTCGCTGATCGAGACCGAGAAGCCGTCGGCCGTGATCGTCATGCTGGGCTCCAACGACCGCCAGCAGATGCGGGTCGGCGAGGTGCGCGAGCAGCCGCGCTCGGAGAACTGGACCAAGGAATACGAGCGCCGCGCCGATGCGCTCGGCAAGGCCATCCAGGACACCAAGGTGCCGTTCCTATGGGTCGGCATGCCGGCCTTCCGCGTGTCGAAGATGAACTCGGACATGCTTGCCTTCAACGACATCTACCATTCGGTCGCCGAAAAGCATGGCGGCGAATTCGTCGATGTCTGGGACGGCTTCGTCGACGAGAACGGCGCTTTCGTCACCTCCGGCCCGGACATCAACGGCCAGCCGGTTCGGCTGCGTTCCGATGACGGCATCAACGTTACCAAGGCCGGCAAGCGCAAGCTCGCCTTCTATACGGAAAAGCCGCTGGCGAAGATCCTGGGCTTGGCGGCGCCGGGAAGCGTCACGACTGTGTCGGCGCCGGCCGGCGCTCCGGTCGAGGCGCCGAAGCCGGCCGCGGCGCCCGTCATCGTCGACCGCACCGCGCCGATGCTTCTCGGCGACCCGGCGCTCGACGGCGGCACCGAGCTGCTCGGCGCCGCGCAGCCGGCCAGGGCCGATCCGAACCTGCCAGGCGAAAAACTGATCGTCGAAGGCAAGGCGCCCGCCGCCTCGCCCGGCCGCGCCGACGATTTTTCGTGGCCGCCGAAGACGCAGCCGGCGACAGCAGCTGTCGAGTCGGCCCCTACGCCCACCAGCCCTTAATCGACGTCCATCGGATTCGTCGGGATATTAGATCGTCCTGCGTGAAAGGATTTCACGCCAAGCCGAACAATGGCATTGTTCTATTCCGCTGGGACTACAAGGGGCGAACATGTCGGCGACGGGCTATGCCTTGCTTGGCTTCGTAACTTGGACCCTCCTCCTGCTTGTATGGATGGAGATCCTGCGCACCCATCTTGTGGTGAGTGGGCGCATCCCGGCAAATGGCTTCACGCCGGATAACGCAGGTCTTTCGCCCTTTTTGCAGCGGCTTGCGCGAGCCCACGCCAATTGCATTGAGGGACTCCCGATATTCGGGGGCCTCATGGGTGTGGCCATGATGACTTCGCGGACGGGGATCACCGACCCCCTTGCATACTGGTTTATCGCCGCGCGGCTAATCCAGTCGGCCATTCATCTGGCGTCGACAAGTCCAAACGTGGTCAAGGCTCGATTTTCCGCGTTCGCGGTCCAGATGGCCATCGGCCTCTACTGGGCGGTAAAGCTGCTGGTCAGTTAGGCGCTTCAAGAAGCTAGAGCATGATCCCGAGAAGTGGGAACCGGTTTTCGGATAAAGATCATGCTCCAACAAAGAGTTAGACCGCGATGGCCATTCAACGAAACGCCATCATGGTCTAACGGCTGACTGCTTTGAAGCCTTACCGCGGCAGCACCGTCGATCCCATCAGCGCCTCGTCGATCGAACGCGCCGCCTGGCGACCTTCACGGATCGCCCACACCACCAGCGACTGGCCGCGGCGCACGTCGCCCGCCGCATAGAGCTTGTCGACGCTGGTCCTGTAGTCGCGATCGTTGGCCTCGACATTGTTCGAGCGGCGGCTGTCGGTGACGACCTTGATTTTGCCGTCGAGCTCCTTCATCAGGCTGTCGCCCGCCGGGCCGGCGAAGCCGATGGCGATGAAGGCGAGATCGGCGCGGATGACGAACTCGCTGCCGGCGATCGGCTTGCGCTTGTCGTCGACCTCGCAGCAGCGCACACCGGTCAGCTGGCCTTCCTCGCCGATGAACTCGAGCGTCGCCACCTGGAATTCGCGCTCGGCGCCCTCGGCCTGCGAGGAGGACGTGCGCATTTTCGTCGCCCAGTAGGGCCAGACGGCAAGCTTGTCTTCCTTCTCCGGCGGCTGCGGACGGATGTCGAGCTGCGTCACGCGCACCGCGCCCTGGCGGAAGGCGGTGCCGATGCAGTCGGACGCGGTGTCGCCGCCGCCGACGACCACGACATGCTGGCCGCCGGCAATGATCGGGTGCGAGGGCCAGGCCACCGACTGGATCGGCTCGCCGCCGACGCGGCGGTTCTGCTGCACCAGATAGGGCATGGCGTCATAGACGCCGCTGAGATCGCTGCCCGGAATGCCGGCCGGACGCGGCGTCTCCGAACCGCCGCAATAGAGCACGGCGTCGAATTCCCCGAGCAGATCGGCCGCTTTCATGTCGACGCCGACATTGACGCCGCAATGGAAGGTCACCCCCTCGCCCTGCATCTGCTCGATGCGCCGGTCGATATAGTGCTTCTCGATCTTGAAGTCCGGTATGCCGTAACGCATCAGCCCGCCGGGGCGGCTCTCGCGCTCATAGACATGCACGTCGTGCCCGGCGCGGCCGAGTTGCTGCGCCGCCGCCATGCCGGCCGGGCCGGAGCCGATGACGGCAACCCGCTTGCCGGTCTTCTTCTCCGGCGGATAGGGCCGGATGTGGCCGGTCTCGTAAGCCTTGTCGGCGATCGCCTGCTCGACCGTCTTGATGGCGACCGGAATGTCCTCGAGGTTCAGCGTGCAGGCTTCCTCGCAGGGCGCCGGGCAGATGCGGCCGGTGAACTCCGGGAAATTGTTGGTCGAATGCAGGTTGCGGATCGCGTTGTCCCAGTCGCCATTGTAGACGAGGTCGTTCCAGTCCGGGATCTGATTATGGATCGGGCAGCCGGTCGGCCCGTGGCAGAACGGAATGCCGCAATCCATGCAACGCGCGGCCTGTTTCTCGACTTCCTTGTCCGACATCGGCAGCGTGAATTCACGGAAGTGCCGGACGCGGTCCGAGGCAGGCTGGTACTTGTGCACCTGCCGGTCGATCTCGAGAAAGCCTGTTACCTTGCCCATAGTCAGTCCCTGCTGTCCGAAGGCACGCTTTGTCGCGCACCCGTTAACCCCATAAGGCTGCTATGGCAACCTTCGTTCCGAGGCCAGAATTGTTGGTGAGGAGGCCGGCCGGAAAGTCATCTTCCCGGCCGTGCCCGAAACCTATTCCGCCGCCACGCTCATGCGCATGCGTTCCATCTCGATCAGCGCGCGGCGATATTCCACCGGCATGATTTTCCGGAATTTCGGCCTAAAATTCTGCCAGTCGTCGAGGATCTCGCGGCCGCGCACCGAACCGGTGAAATGCACGTGGTTCGAGATCAGCTGGTAAAGCCGCTCCTCGTCATGGCTGGTCATGTCGCCGGAGACGTCGACGCGGCCCTTGTGGTCGAGGTCGCCGCCGTGATGGAGAAGCTTCTCCATCAGGTCGTCCTCTTCCGGGACCGGCTCCAGCTCGACCATCGCCATGTTGCAGCGTTCGGCGAAATCGCCCTTCTCGTCCAGCACATAGGCGACGCCGCCCGACATGCCGGCCGCGAAGTTGCGCCCAGTCTTGCCGAGCACGACGACGATGCCGCCGGTCATGTATTCGCAGCCGTGGTCGCCGACGCCCTCGACGACCGCCGCCACGCCGGAATTGCGCACCGCGAAACGCTCGCCGGCGACGCCGGCGAAATAAGCCTCGCCCTCGGTAGCCCCGTAGAGCACCGTGTTGCCGACGATGATCGAGTCCGCCGCGACGATCTTGGCCTCTTGCGGCGGCCGGATGACGATGCGGCCGCCCGACAAGCCCTTGCCGACATAGTCGTTGCCGGCGCCGACCAGCTCGAAGGAGACGCCGCGCGCCAGGAAGGCGGCGAAGGACTGGCCGGCGGTGCCGGTCAGTTTCACCTTGATCGTGTCCTCGCGCAGGCCCTTGTGCTTGAAACGCTTGGCGACTTCGCCCGACAGCATGGCGCCGACAGAGCGGTCGACATTGCGGATCGGCAGCTCGATGGTGACCGGCTGTTTGGCGTCCAGCGCCGGCTTCGCCAGCTCGATCAGCTTGCGGTCGAGCACGTCGTCGATCGGATGCTTCTGCCGCTCGGTCCAGTGCAGCGCCTCATGCGGCGCGTCCGGCTTGAAGAACATCTTCGAGAAGTCGAGCCCGCGCGCCTTCCAGTGTTGGATGACGTCGCGCTTTTCCAGGAGATCGGTGTCGCCGATTATCTGGTCGATATGGGTGAAGCCCATGTCGGCAAGCAGGCCCCGCACCTCTTCCGCCACGTAGAAGAAGAAGTTGATGACGTGCTCGGGCGTGCCCTTGAAGCGCTTGCGCAGCACCGGGTCCTGCGTCGCCACGCCGACCGGGCAGGTGTTGAGGTGGCACTTGCGCATCATGATGCAGCCGGCCGCGATCAGCGGCGCGGTCGAGAAGCCGAACTCGTCGGCGCCGAGCAGCGCGCCGATGATGACGTCGCGCCCGGTGCGCAGGCCGCCATCGACCTGCAGCGCGACGCGCGAGCGCAAGCCGTTGAGCACCAGCGTCTGGTGCGTTTCGGCGAGGCCCATTTCCCACGGGCTGCCGGCATGCTTGAGCGAGGTCAGCGGCGAAGCACCGGTGCCGCCGTCATAGCCGGAGATGGTGATGTGGTCGGCGCGCGCCTTGGCGACGCCCGCCGCGACCGTGCCGACGCCGACCTCCGACACCAGCTTGACCGAGACGTCGGCCGCCGGATTGACGTTCTTCAGGTCGTAGATCAGCTGCGCCAGATCCTCGATCGAATAGATGTCGTGATGCGGCGGCGGCGAGATCAGGCCGACGCCGGGCGTCGAGTGCCTGACCTTGGCGATGGTCGCGTCGACCTTGTGTCCGGGCAACTGGCCGCCCTCGCCGGGCTTGGCGCCCTGCGCCACCTTGATCTGCATGACGTCGGAATTGACCAGATATTCCGCCGTGACGCCGAACCGGCCGGAGGCGACCTGCTTGATCGCTGAGCGTTCCGGATTCTTGCCGCCGCCGGGCAGCGGCAGATAGCGGTCGGCCTCTTCACCGCCCTCGCCGGTGTTCGACTTGCCGCCGATGGCGTTCATGGCGCGCGCCAGCGTGGTGTGCGCTTCCCGGGAGATCGAGCCGAACGACATCGCCCCGGTCGAGAAGCGCTTGACGATCTCGGCCGCCGGCATGACGTCCTCGATCGCGACCTTCTTGCGGCCGGTCTCTTCCGCTGTTCTGATCTTGAACAGGCCGCGAATGGTCTGGGCGCGCGCGGTCGCGCTGTCGATCTGCGCCGAATAGTCCTTGAACGTGTCCCATGAGCCCTGCCGCACGGCGTGCTGCAGGCTGGCGACGGCATCGGGCGACCACATATGCGCCTCGCCGCGCATGCGGAACATGTATTCGCCGCCGACCTCGAGATTGTTGCGCAGCACCGGATCGCTGCCGAAGGCGTCGCTGTGGCGGCTGAGCGTCTCGGTAGCGATCTCATCCAAGCCGACGCCTTCGATCAGCGTCGCCGTGCCGGTGAAATACTTCTCGACGAAGTCCGACTTCAGCCCGATGGCGTCGAAGATTTGCGCGCCGCAATAGGACTGGTAGGTCGAGATGCCCATCTTGGACATCACCTTGAGGATGCCCTTGCCGATCGACTTGATGTAGCGTGAGACCACCTCGTATTCGTCGACCTCTTCCGGCAGCTCGCCGCGCTTGTGCATGTCGAGCAGCGTGTCGAAGGCGAGATAGGGATTGATCGCCTCGGCGCCGTAGCCGGCGAGGCAGCAGAAGTGATGCACCTCGCGCGGCTCGCCGGATTCCACCACGAGGCCGACCGAGGTGCGCAGGCCCTTGCGGATCAGGTGATGGTGCACGGCCGCCGTCGCCAGCAGCGAAGGAATGGCGATGCGGTCCGGGCCGACCTGGCGGTCGGACAGGATGATGATGTTGTAGCCGCCGGCGACCGCTGCCTCCGCGCGCTCGCAGAGCCGGTCGATGGCGCCCTGCATGCCGGCGGCGCCCTCGTTCGAGCCATAGGTGATGTCGATCGTCTTGGTGTCGAAACGGTCCTCGGTGTGGCCGATCGAGCGGATCTTCTCCAGATCGCCATTGGTCAGGATCGGCTGGCGCACCTCGAGCCGCTTGCGGCGCGACGTGCCGACAAGGTCGAAGATGTTCGGCCGCGGCCCGATGAACGACACCAGGCTCATCACCAGCTCCTCGCGGATCGGGTCGATCGGCGGATTGGTGACCTGGGCGAAGTTCTGCTTGAAATAGGTGTAGAGCAGCTTCGACTTGTCCGACATCGCCGAGATCGGCGTGTCGGTGCCCATCGAGCCCACCGCTTCCTGGCCGGTGGTGGCCATCGGCGCCATCAAAAGCTTGGTGTCTTCCTGCGTGTAGCCGAAGGACTGCTCGCGATCGAGCAGGCTGACATCCTTGCGCAGCGCGCGCGGCTCGACCGGCTTCAGGTCTTCCAGGATCAGTTGCGTGTTGGCGAGCCAGGTCTTGTAGGGATGCCTGGTCGCGATCTCCGACTTGATCTCCTCGTCGGAGACGATGCGGCCCTTGGCGAGATCGATGAGCAGCATGCGGCCGGGCTGCAGCCGCCACTTCTGCACGATCTTTTCCTCCGGCACCGGCAGCGCGCCGGCTTCCGACGCCATGATGACGCGGTCGTCGTCGGTGACGATGTAGCGCGCCGGGCGCAGGCCGTTGCGGTCGAGCGTGGCGCCGATCTGGCGGCCGTCGGTGAAGACCACCGCCGCCGGTCCATCCCACGGCTCCATCAGTGCCGCATGGTACTCGTAGAAAGCCTTGCGGTCGGCGTCCATGAGCTTGTTGCCGGCCCAGGCCTCCGGGATCAGCATCATCATGGCGTGGGTAAGCGAGTAGCCGCCCTGGAACAGGAACTCGAGCGCGTTGTCGAAGCACGCCGTGTCCGACTGGCCTTCATAGGAGATCGGCCAGAGCTTCGAGATGTTGTTGCCGAACAGCTCGGAATCGACCGAGGCCTGGCGCGCCGCCATCCAGTTGTTGTTGCCGCGCACGGTGTTGATCTCGCCATTGTGCGCGACCATGCGATAGGGATGCGCCAGCTTCCATGACGGGAAGGTGTTGGTCGAGAAGCGCTGGTGGACGAGGATCAGCGCCGTCTCGAAACGCGGATCCTTGAGGTCCTTGTAATAAGCGCCGACCTGATAGGCCAGGAACATGCCCTTGTAGACGATGGTGCGCGCCGACAGCGACACGCAATAGGCGCCGATGTCCTTGTTGTCGTTCTCGGCATAGATGCGGCCCGAGATCACCTTGCGCAGCAGGTAGAGCCGCGCCTCATACTCCTCGTCGTCCGTGATGTCGGCCGTGCGGCCGATGAACACCTGCCGATGGAACGGCTCGGACGCCACGATATCCGGCGCCTTCGACAGCGACGAATTGTCGACCGGGACGTCGCGGAAGCCGATAAGCGGCAGCCCTTCCGACTGCGCCGATTCCGCGATGATCTCTTCGATATGGGCGCGCAGTGCCGCGTCCTGGGGCATGAACCAGTGGCCGACGCCATATTGGCCGGCCGGCGGCAGTTCGACGCCCACGACCGCCATTTCCTCGCGGAAGAAAGCGTCCGGGATCTGCACCAGCACGCCGGCGCCGTCGCCGACCAGCGGGTCAGCGCCGACGGCGCCGCGATGGGTGAGGTTTTCCAGCATCGCCAGACCGTCCTCGACGATCTGGTGCGACTTCAAGCCCTTCATATTTGCGATGAAGCCGACGCCGCAGGCGTCGTGCTCGTTGCGCGGATCATAGAGGCCCTGCGCGGTCATGCCGTTGGCGGTTCGCAGCCCTTTGGTCAGGACGGTATTTTTAACGGCTGCTGCTTTCGTCTGCGCGGCCTGGCCGTTGATCGCAGATGGCGTCAGTTCCGTCATCGTCCTATCCTCCGTTCTCCACCTTGACCCTGACTCTGTCTCAGGGCGCTGGTTTGCCTTGGGAAGCGAGAGTGCTTCCCCTTCATCCTACTGCACGTCTCGCGAAATCCATCGAACCATACGGCTATACGCCCGGTTCGCATCCGGTATCGTACAGGCCAGAGCCGGGCCGTCTACCCGCCGCTCGCGACAATGGCCGGAATGCAGCGATGATACGCCAGTCCGGCCTGTTTTGTGCGACAAAATAAGACAGCACTACTGTCCTAAATTTTTTATGGCAGAAATCAGACAGCCGCACAAGACCGATTCACAAAAAACTTGGGCGCTGCGCGACACAAAATTTCGTGACAGGCGCCGGAAACGCAAGCTTTGGTCCAGGCAATTTGACATCGATTGCTGGCTTCACCGCTTTGCCGACGATTGGCCCTTGCGCTTCGACTGCCGAAGCGGTCAAGTCCCGCCGCTTTCGCCAATCACGATACGGATTTCTCGATGTTCTTTGCATCCGACAACTGGGCGGGCGTCCATCCCCACATTTCGGCCAACCTGTCGCGCCATGCCGCCGGCACCGCGACCGCCTACGGCGACGGCGATCTGGACCGCGCCGTCTATCGCCGCTTCAGCGAGATCTTCGAGCGCGAGGTGCAGGTCTTCTTCGCCGCGACCGGCACCGCGGCTAACGCGCTTTCGATGGCTGCATTGAACCGCATAGGCGGCATCGCGCTTTGCCATCACGAAGCGCATATGAATGTCGACGAGTTCGGCGCGATGGGTTTCTACACCGGCGGCGCGCGCATGGCGCCGGTGGCGGGACCGCTGGGGCGCATGACCCCGGAGGCTCTTGACCGGACCATCAAGCGATATTCGCAGGACCTGGCCCCCGCCGGCCAGCCGATGGCGGTCACCGTGACCCAGGCGACCGAGGTCGGCACGGTCTACAGCGTCGACGATGTCAAGGCGATCGCCGAGGTCAGCCGCCGCCACAAGCTGCCGCTGCACATGGACGGCGCGCGCTTCGCCAATGCGATTGCCGCGACCGGCGTCAGCCCGGCCGAAATGACCTGGAAGAGCGGCGTCGACCTTATCTCCTTCGGCGGCACCAAGAATGGCTGCTGGATGGCCGATGCGGTCGTGGTCCTCAATCCGGATGTCGGCAAGGATCTGCGCCTGCTGCGCCAGCGCGCCGGACAGACTTTTTCCAAGGCCCGCTTCATCTCGGCCCAGTTCGAAGCCTATTTCACCGACGATCTGTGGTTGAGGATGGCAGGGCACGCCAATGCGATGGCCGCGCATCTGGCCGAGACGATCGAGGACGCGCCGGCCGGCAAGCTCGCCTGGCTGCCGCAGGCCAACGAAGTGTTTGCCATCCTCGGTCGGGCCACCGCGGAAAAGCTGCAAGCGGCCGGCGCCAAATTCTACGAATGGGGCGTGCCGCAGGGTTTCGATGGCCACCTCGGCGACAATGAAGCGATCTACCGCTTCGTCGCCAGCTTCGCCACCACGACGCAAGAGATCGACCGTCTCGGCCAGCTGCTTGGCTGAGCTTGCGGCACTCGGGAACAGCATGACAGGAGCCTGATCGACGCGACCGAGGCTTATGTCCGAAAGCTGCTTTCCTGCCGGCAGGACCCCGATTTGGCCAGGCTCGATTTGAGGACTTTTGCCGCTGACCTGTTCGCCGCGACGGCGGCTCAGTATTTCGCGCCATACGAAGCCGTTCACCGACAGAACGTCGAAGCGGTCGTCGCGGAAAAGAACCGGTAGGCTTGCGCCCCGGTCAGACGAGCAAGGGCCGCAGCAACAGCTCGACGCCGAGCAGGATGAGGAAGACCAGGAACCAGCGGCGGAAGGTTGCCGGACTGATCTTCCGGCGCAGCATTTGCCCCAGCCACATGCCGAGCAGGGCCGGAAGCACGGCAAGTGAGGACATCGCCAGATGCCCCGCCTCGAACGCGCCATGCGAGGCAAGGCCCAGCGCCAGGGCGATCGTCGACACCGTGAAGGAAAGACCGAGCGCCTGGATCAGATCGTCGCGGCTCAAGCCCAGCGCCTGGATGTAAGGCACGGCAGGCACCACGAAGACGCCGGTGCCGCCCGTGACCAGACCGGTGAGAAAACCCACGACCGGCGACGACCAGCGCTCGGTTTTCTCGGGAACGATAGGCTGCCGCGCGAGCAGGCTATAGGCGGCATAGACGATCAATGCCGCGCCCAGGCCCGCGGTCGTCCATTTGACATTGTCGCTGGCGAGCAGCCGCGAGCCGACGATCGTGCCGATCAGAATGCCCGCCATCATCAGCCAAAGCCGGCGCAGGACCGCCGAAAAACTCGTGCCGGCGAAAAGCTGCCAGACATTGGTAACGAAGGACGGCACGATCAGCAGCGACGCCGCGGCCACGGGCGGCATGATGGTGCCAAGCAATCCCATCACCAGCGTCGGCAGGCCCATGCCGGTGACGCCCTTGACGATCCCGGCCAGCAGGAAAGTGATTGCAACGGTGAGTGTCAGCAGCAGGGAAAAATCGGACATCGCCCTTCATGATCCGCCGCTGCATGCTTCAAAAGAGCCAGAACGGCGCGTTGCCGGTGGCACAATAAAAAGCGGCGCCTCGCGGCGCCGCTTTCGTCTCGGGAGGGAGACGTTGTCTACTACGGACCCCGCCGGTTACGCGGCGGCCTTGGTTTCGATCTGCTTGGCCTTGTCCGCGGACGAGGTGATCGCGATCTTGCGCGGCTTCAGCTCCTCGGGAATGTTGCGCTTGAGGTCGACGAAGAGCAGGCCGTTCTTCAGCGTGGCGCCTTCCACTTCGACGTGGTCGGCCAGCTGGAAGCGGCGCTCGAAGGACCTCGAGGCGATG
Organism: Mesorhizobium sp. B1-1-5; assembly: GCF_006443065.1. Lineage (NCBI taxonomy): Bacteria > Pseudomonadati > Pseudomonadota > Alphaproteobacteria > Hyphomicrobiales > Phyllobacteriaceae > Mesorhizobium > Mesorhizobium sp. B1-1-5. The sequence goes on from NZ_VFWS01000008.1 coordinate 26,536, forward strand.
CCGCGGTAAAGCAGCTCCGAACCCTCGCTGTTGTTCTCTTCCTTGCGCTCGCCCTTGACGGTCAGCACGTTGCGATGGGCTTCGATCGAAATCTCGTCTTCCGAGAAGCCGGCAACGGCCATCGAGATGCGATAGGCGTTCTCGCCCGTGCGCTCGATATTATAGGGCGGATAGGTCTGCGCGGTCTCGGGCTGACCGAGCGAGTCGAGCATGGTGAACAGCCGGTCGAAGCCGACGGTCGAACGATAAAGCGGGGAAAAATCAACGTGACGCATGAGTGTTCTCCTTTTGAGCAACATGGTTTGCGTATGACCCGGTGCGAAACCCTCGAAAGGCGTTCCGGATAGGCCAGCGGCCCCGACATCGGCGGCCACAACCTTCATTTGGGAAGCTCAAAAAGCCATTTCAAGGTTTTCCTTGGTCGCAATGCAGCCACGTTCATGAACGGTGGATGAACCACCGCTTCGGCCTCCGTTCAGTCATGCGGGATTAGGCTTCGGTCAAGTTCGAGCAATTCCAGGAAAAGTGTGAAGCGGTTTTCCGTCCGGAATTGCGTCAAGACAGAGAGACAAGCGGTGCCCCCTTCCCTGCGCCGCGACGAGGCCGAACCGGGTGCAACGTCCCTTCCTCCCGGATCGACAGAGGCCGGAAGTGCACCGCAGGCACTTCCGGCCTTCCCCGCACTACAGCGCCGCGCGTCCCCTGGACGCGCTAAGGACGCCGTAGCACTTTTGATTTCGCGCATGATCCTTTCCGAAAATCGATTCCGATTTTCGGGTCATGCGCGGCAACCGCGTAAATCCCGACAACGCCTTTGCTTTTGCCGCCTGGCCGTCTATCACCATGCCGACGCCTCGCCCGTCCGGGCAAAGAACAAGCAACGACGCCGCATGACGGATCTTTTCCATCTGACCGAGGACAATCCCGCGCCGCAGAATGCCGCGGGCGGCTTCTTCACCACACGCGACGGCAAGAAGATCCGCTACGGCGTCTTTGCCGCTGTCAGCCGCCCGCTGCAGGGCACGGTGGTTTTGCTGACCGGGCGCAACGAATGCATCGAGAAATATTTCGAGACCATCCGCGATCTCGCCGATCGCGGCTTCGGCGTCGCCATCCTCGACTGGCGCGGCCAGGGCGGTTCCAGCCGCCTGCTGCGTGACCGCCAGCGCGGCTATGTCCGCAGCTTCCGTGACTATACGCGCGATCTCGAGCAATTCTTCGAGGAAATCGTGCTGCCCGACTGCCGCGGCCCCTATTACATCCTCGCGCACTCCACGGGCGCGGTGATTGCGCTGCTTGCCTCGCCGTCGATGGTCAACCGGGTGCGGCGCATGGTGCTGCTGGCTCCTTTTCTCGAAGTGCCGGACCTGCCGGTCTCGATCGCCACGGTCCGGCGCGTCTGCGCGGTCTTCTGCGCGCTGGGTCTCGGCCGGCTCTATGCCGCGCTCGGTCCGCGCCCGAAAGTGCCGCCCGCTTTCGAGGTGAACAAGGTGACCTCGGATCCTGCGCGCTACCGGCGCAATGTCGGAATCTACGAGGCCTGGCCGCAGCTCGCGCTCGGCGGCCCGACCATCCGCTGGCTGAGGGCCGCCGCCGCCGCCGCGAAAGCCGTCAGCGATCCGGATTTCATGGCAAGGGTGAAGGTGCCGATGCTGATCGTCGCCGCCGGCGCCGACCGGGTGGTCTCGACCAAGGCGGTGGAGGCCTATGCCAGGAAACTGCGCGTCGGCTCGCTGTTGATGATCGATGGCGCGCAGCACGAGATCCTGCAGGAGAAGGACATCTACCGCGAGCAGCTCCTGGCGGCTTTCGACGCCTTCATCCCCGGCACGGGTGATGCCATCTGATGCCCGGTGATGGGCGGCGGCCGCCGGCGATGTCTTACGGCCGGCACAGGAGCTTCCCGGCCGGTGGGTTCACGACCTCGCCGCTCGATCCGCCAAGTCTCGGCTGAACGCTGCCGGCGTTGTCACCTGCATGGTCATTGCCGATCCTGCCGCAAACGCGGGCGGAACCGGCTTGACTGAAGGCGCGCTCGCGCGGCAGCGACACCTCGTTTCCGCCAAGGCACCGAGCGCTAAATACCCTCCGGCGCCATGCGCCAGCCGACAAGGACCGGGAGGAGGAACGGACATGAACGCATCGCTGTCACGTCAGGGGCATCGCCTGTTGCAGATCGGCGTCGCCCTGCTGCTGTTTTCGTCATTCGAAGGATTTGCAATCCCGTACCTTGCCGCACCGCGCCTGGGGCTGTCGGCGCATACGCTCAGCGGCCTGGAGGCCGTTCTCCTGCTGGCGCTGGGGCTCCTTTGGGAAAGGCTCAATCTCAGCGCCGCCACATCGCGGGTTGCGTTCTGGCTTCTGATCTATTCGGCTCTTGCCATTCTGGCCGCCTACGTGATGGCGAGCGTCTGGGGCGCCGGCAACGAGACGATGCCCCTGGCAGCCGGAGCCTTCCACGGCAGCGCCTTTGAGGAGGCGGCGATCAAGGGCATCGGATATTCGTCGGCGCCAACCGGCCTCATTGCTTTCGCGCTCATTCTGTGGGGCTTGCGCCTTGCAGACCCATCGTCAACCGAGAGCTAGAGCGCGCCGCAGTCTTACGCTGGCTTTGCATGAAACGGTCTCTTGGGCCGCCTGGTGCTCAGCCGCGCAGCGCCGCCATCGCTGCCGCGTGAAGCTCGGGCGTCGCTGCCGCCAGTATATCGCCGCCCTTCTCCGCCGGCCCGCCTTCGAAAGTGGTGATGACACCGCCGGCCTTCTCGATGATCGGGATCAGCGCGACGATGTCGTAGGGCTTCAGGCCCGGGTCGGCGACGATATCGATGCTGCCGGCTGCCAGCATGGCGAAGGCGTAGCAATCGGTGCCGTAGCGGGCGAGCTGCACCTTTGTCTCGAACACGTCATAGCGCTTGCGCGCATCGCCCTTGAACAATGCCGGCGTGGTCGTGAACAGCGTCGCTTGCGCGAGTTCGGTCGTCTTGCGGGTCGCGAGCCGGCGCGGGCCGCCCGGTCCTTCATAATGCGACCCGGAAGCGTTGGCGTAGAACAGCTCACCGGTGAAGGGTTGCGACATCATGCCGGCGACCGCCTCGCCATCGACGGTCAGCCCGACCAGCGTTCCCCACACCGGGATGCCGGAAATGAAGGCGCGGGTGCCGTCGATCGGGTCGATCACCCAGACATGCCGGCTGGCGAGGTTGTGGCTGCCATGCTCCTCGCCGAGGATGCCGTGCTCGGGATATTCGGACGAAATCAGCGTCCGGATCGCGCGCTCGGCTTCGCGATCGGCCTCCGTTACCGGATCGAAGCTTCCCGCAAGCTTGTTGGTGACCGCCCCCTGGCTGCGGAAGCGCGGCAAGGTTTCGGCGGCGGCGGCATGCGCGATGCGCCGCATGAAATCGGTGCTGATGTCCAAGTCGCTCTCCCCCATCGCGGCCGTTGCCGGCCGCTCTTTCTCGCGGAACAGGCGCGCTGAAGACCGGTCAGGCGCCCGTTTTCTGTTGCCCGAAAGTCACATCTGAGCCGCCGAAGCGGAATTTCCACATCATATTGAATTAAAAAAGCCCGCTGTCGATTGACATTTGTGCGGCGCACAATAATTTTGTCATCGGACAGGTTTTCCTGTCCATGCCCTCCTTGGGCGTTTCCTCCCTAGACTTCGACCGTGTCGTGAAAACGATGCGGTCTTTTTTTCAGGCAATTCCGGGAAAAGTGTGAAGCGGTTTTCGCTCCGGAATTGCGTTTACAAGAACTCGGTGCGCCGACCGCGCCGTCATTCCGCCGCCAGCGGCAAGTCGACGAAATGATGGTCGGGCATCGACATCAGGTCGGCCGAGAAGCGGGTCAGGTCGCAGGCCAAGGCGTCGAAGCCGGCCGATTTCTGGAACGTCCGCTCGTCCATGTAAAGCCCGCGATTGACCTCGATCTGCAACGCATGCAGATGCCGCGCCGGCCTGCCATAATGTTCGGTGATGAACCCTCCCGCATAGGGCTTGTTATGCGCGACGGTGTAGCCCATGCGGACAAGCAGGCTAATCGCCATCTCGGTGAGCGCCGGCGAGGCCGAAATTCCGAACCGATCGCCGATGATGAAGTCGGGCCGCACGCCGTTGTCGCCGACGCGTATGCTGGCCGGCATCGAGTGGCAGTCGATCAGCACGGCATAGCCGAACCTGGCATGCGTTCTGGTCAGGAGCCGCTTCAGCGTCTCGTGATAAGGCTTGTACACCGCTTCGATGCGCGCCACGGCCTCAGCCAGCGGCAGGCGGCCGGGATAGATATCGAGGCCTTCGCCGACAAGCTTCGGCACCGTGCCCAACCCGCCGGCGACACGCGCCGAACGGATGTTGCAGAAGGACGGGACCGGCTCTGCGAACATGCGCGGATCGAGTTCCCACGGCTCGCGGTTGACGTCGAGATAGGCGCGCGGAAAATTGGCCGCCAGCAGTGGCGCGCCGAGCGGCACGGCGCCCCCGAAAAGCTCCTCGACATAGCAGTCCTCCGACCGGCGGATGGCGTTGCGGTCAAGCCGCGCCATGGCCAGGAAGCGCTCCGGATAGTGGCGGCCGCTATGCGGTGAGTTGAACAGGAAGGGGACGCGCTGTTCGGCGCCCGATCGGATTTCGAAGGGTGGGACGACCGAAAAATCCTCGGCTGCCGTTTTCAATTTGCACGAACCAGGAAACAGCACTGTATCATGACGTAAAACTTGCCACCTTGCGTGCGGCATGTCCAGCATTTCAGGTGGCGAAACCGCAGCTTGAACCGGATGTGGGACGGCCTTCATTCACTTGATGTTTACCGACACATCCTCATATACAGCATGGTTAACAGCCTTGCCCGGCGGCAGGCTTGGGGCGGGTGATTCGGACGGGATATGATGGCACGCATTCTGCTGGCGGAAGACGACGACGATATGCGCCGCTTCCTCGTCAAGGCGCTGGAACGCGCCGGCTACCAGGTAAGCGATTTCGACAATGGCGCCAGCGCCTATGAGCGGCTGCGCGAAGAGCCTTTCTCGCTGCTCCTGACCGACATCGTCATGCCGGAGATGGACGGCATCGAGCTTGCCCGCCGCGCCACCGAGATCGACCCGGACCTCAAGGTGATGTTCATCACCGGCTTTGCCGCGGTCGCGCTCAATCCGGATTCCAAGGCGCCCAAGGACGCCAAGGTGCTGTCGAAGCCTTTCCACCTGCGCGATCTCGTCAACGAGGTCGAGAAGATGCTGCAGGCGGCCTGAGCCACTTCGGCAGGCATCGACGATGCGCCGCGCCGATGCGACAAACACAAGCCGTCTTTCCACATTCCCGCTATTGACGCGCCGGATCAAAAGTGGTGTATGCGCGGCTTCGGATGGGCGTGTAGCTCAGCGGGAGAGCACTGCATTGACATTGCAGGGGTCACAAGTTCAATCCTTGTCACGCCCACCATCCTTCCAATAAGTTAGATATCTGGCGAGCACAGAACCCTGTGCCTGACTGTCTGGCTGCACTGCAGTTAGCGATTACCCGAGACCTCTTCGAACGAGCACAAGCATTTCGCCCAAGACGGCGAGCCCGTGGACGACGTAGCCCTTGCCGAGCAGCATCACGGCCAGATAAGCCCCGTCCTGCCCTGTAACCCCGGTGACCAGGGCGATCCCGTCTGTCAAGGCGACCTTGTCTGCCGGGGCGACTTTGTCCGCCATTGCCGTGTGCGCCCGCGCCTATTTTTCGGCAAGCGAATACGATTTATTGCCGCAACGCAAATCCCCGCACGGGGGCCGGCTTAAACGCCCGCGACCGCCAGCAGGGTCTTCATCCTGGCGATGGCAAGATCGGGGTCGGCCAGCAGCCCGGCCTGGTCGCAGAGCCGGAAGACATCCGCGTAGTGGCATATGCCGCGCGCCGACTGCATGCCGCCCACCATCGTGAAGTGGTCCTGATGCCCGTTCAGCCAGGCCATGAAGACGATGCCGGCCTTGTAGTATTCGGTTGGCGCCTCGAAGATTTTTCGCGACAGCGGCACGGTCGGCGCCATCAGCGCGTCGTAGCCGGCCTTGTCACCCTCCGCCAGCTTCGCCAGCGCGGCATTTGCCACCGGCGCGATGGCGTCGAAGATCCCGAGCAGCGCGTGCGAGTGTTTCCTGCCGTCGCCGGCGATCAGTTCGGGATAGTTGAAATCGTCGCCGGTGAACATCACCACCCCGTCGGGTAGCCTGTCGCGCAGCCGCACTTCCTTCTCCGCATCGAGCAACGATATCTTGATGCCTTCGACCTTGCCCGCGTGCCGCTCGATGATGGCGACGACCGTGTCGAGCTCGGTATCGAAATCGTTGCTGCCCCAATAGCCCTTGAGCGCCGGATCGAACATGTCGCCCAGCCAGTGCAGGATGACCTTGCCCGATGCCTGGGAAAGCATGCGGTCATAGACGCGGGCGTAATCGTCCGGCCCTTTTGCCACCGCGGCCAGTGCGCGGCTCGCCATCATGATTGCCTTGCCGCCCTCGCCTTCGATGAAGGCGAATTGCTCTTCATAGGCGCCGATGACGTCGTCGAGCGTCTTGGCCGCCGCCGGCGCCAGGTGATCGGTCCCCGCCCCCGAGGCGAGGTCGGCGCCCGGCACCGTTTTGGCTTCCGCGATCGAGCGGCGGATCAGCTCCCTGGCGCTCGCCCAGTCGAAACCCATCCCGCGCTGAGACGTGTCCATGGCTTCGGCGATGCGAAAGCCGAGCCGCCACAAATGATGACGGAACGCCATCGTCCTGTCCCAGTCGACCGCCGGCCGCGACCACGGATCGGTCATGGCGATGGGATCGGCAACGACATGGGCGGCGGCATAGGCGATACGCGAAAAGCGTGCGCCCTCGATCGGTTCGACCGGTTTGCCGACGAGCCGGTAGCTGACCCGGTCGCCGTTTGCCGCAGGCAAGGTGATGTCCATGGTACTCTCCCGTTGCCGTCGCTATAAATGGAACGTTCCAATAAATCAAGAATCTTTATGGCTCCGCAGATCCAGGCTGGAACACACCGTGCCCTCCTGGAGGTATCCTTGCATTTGCTGAGGTTTTGAACCGCTTCAATCAATTTTTCGATTTTCGTCGCAATCGCAATTGACTCGGATTTGGATCGATGATTAGAACGTTCCAATAAATTTTGCCAAAACTGGGAGGACGCGACGAGGATGGCCAGCCGGGCCAAGGCGACGATCCTGGACATCGCCCGCGAGGCCGGCGTGTCCAAATCGACGGTGTCGCTCGTGCTGCAGGGCAGCGGGCTGATCCGGCCTGAAACCGCGACCAAGGTGCGCAAGGCGATCGAGAATGTCGGCTATGTCTACAACCGCGGCGCCGCCAATCTGCGCAAGGCCCATTCCAATGTCATCGGCATGGTGATCAACGATCTCACCAACCCCTTTTTCGCCGAGCTTGCCGTCGGCATGGAGCGCGTCTTCCAGGCGGCGGGCGTCGTCCCCTTCATCGCCAACACGGCGGAAAACCCGGTGCGTCAGGAAGAGGTGCTGAAATCGCTGATGGAACAGGGCGTCGCCGGCCTGATCGTCTCGCCGGCGCGTGGCACGTCGCCCGGCACCTTCCGCCGCATCGAGACGGCCGGCGTCCCGATCGTCTTCACCATGCGCAGGTTGCCGGACAGCCGTATTCCGGTGATCGCGCCGGACAATCATCGCGGCGCGGTGCTTGCCGCCGAACATCTGATCCGCAGGGGTCATCGCCGCCTGGCCTTCTTCGGCGGTTCATCCGATCTCGTTGTTTATCAGGAGCGCCTGGGCGGCTTCCTCGAAGCCTGCGAAACGTTCGGCATCCCGGCTCCGGACCGGCTGATCGTCGAGGGCGAGACGAACCGCAAGGGCGGCATGGCCTGCCTGGAGACGGCCCTTGCCGTGCCGCGACCACCGACCGCAGCGCTGTGCTTCAACGATGCGGTTGCCTTCGGCGTCATGCTGGCATTGCGCAAACGCGGTCTCGAGGCTGGCGCAGACTTTGCCGTCGTCGGCTTCGACGATGTCGCCGAGGCCGAGCACTACAGCCCGGCGCTGACCAGCGTCGCCGTCGACACCGCGGGCCTCGGCGAGCGCGCGGCCCACGTCATGCTGAAGATGATCCAGTCGCGCACCACGCGCGCCGAGAACCATATTGGTGCCGTCAGCCTCGTCGTGCGGGAAAGCAGCGGCCCGGACCGAAACAGCCAAGTGGGAGACGCGGCGTGAGCGTGCGATGGGGACTGATCGGCGCCAGCACGATCGCCAGACAGTTCGTGATCGATGCCATCCGCGCGCAGGCCGATGGCGAGGTCGCAGCCGTGATGAGCTCCAGCCAGGAACGGGCCGAGACCTATGCGAGGGAAAACGGCATCGCACGCGCCGTCTCGTCTCTCGACGCGCTGCTCAACTCGGACATCGACGCCGTCTACATCTCGACCACCAACGAATTGCATCTCGAGCAGGGGCTTGCCGCGATCAAGGCCGGCAAGCATGTGCTGTGCGAGAAGCCGCTGGCGCTGACCAGCGCCGATGCGCGTGAGATGGTCGTCGCCGCGAAAGCTGCCCGTATCGTCTTCGGCACCAATCACCATCTGCGCAATGCCGGCGCCCACCGCGCCATGCGCGAGGCGATTGCCGCCGGCCGCATCGGCAAGCCGATCGCCGCACGCGTCTTCCACTCCGTCTACCTGCCGGAGAACCTGCAGGGCTGGCGCATCGCCAGGCCTGAGGCCGGCGGCGGCGTTGTGCTCGACATCACCGTGCATGATGCCGACACGCTGCGCTTCGTGCTGGACGACGACCCCGTCGAGATTTCGGCCTTCACGCAAGCCGCCGGCATGGCCGGCGGCGGACTGGAGGACGGCGCCATGTGCATCTGGCGCTTCGGGTCGGGCGTGATTGCCCAGTCGCATGAGGGCTTCACCACGAAATTCGCCGGCACCGGCTTCGAGGTGCATGGCTCGGAGGGCTCGCTGATCGCCGCCAATGTGATGACGCAAAAGCCGGTCGGCTCGGTGCATCTGCGCAGCGCGAGCGGAGAAGAAGAGCTGAGCTTCGATCGCGAGGATCTCTACACCCGCTCGCTGCGCCACTTCCATGCCGCGGTCCGCGGCGAAGGCCAGCCTGCAGCCACGGGCGAGGACGGCGTCTGGTCGCTGGCGTCGGCCGAAGCAGCATTGCAATCGTCGAACACCGGCAAGGCCGTCGCCATCGACCCGCAACTTGGGGGCCTCGCGTGAGCAAGCTCGTCTCGGCGGCCCATGCCGCCAGCCTGATCAAGGACGGCATGGTCGTCTCGGTGTCGTCGTCGAGCGGGCTCGGCTGCCCCGACGCGGTGCTTGCCGCGATCGGCGAGCGTTTCGACGCGGAAGGCCATCCGCAGGCGATCACCACGCTGCATCCGATCGCCGCCGGCGACATGTACGGCATCAAGGGCATCGACCATCTCGCCAAGCCGGGCCTGCTCAAGCGCACGCTCTGCGGCTCCTATCCGTCCGGCCCCTCCTCTGCCGAGCCGCCGCAGATCTGGAAGATGATCGGCGACAATTCGATCGCCGCCTACAACGTGCCGTCCGGCATCCTGTTCGACATGCATCGCGAGGCCGCCGCCAAACGTCCCGGCGTGCTGACCAAGGTCGGCCTCGACACCTTTGCCGATCCGCGCCACCAGGGTTGCGCCATGAACGCCGCGGCCAGCGAGCCGATCGTCTCGGTTGAGCAGTTCGACGGCGAGGAATGGCTCTATTTCCGCGCCATCGTGCCGAACGTCTCGATCATTCGCGCCACCACGGCCGACGAGCGCGGCAATCTCACCTATGAGCATGAGGGCGCCTATCTCGGCGGACTGGAGCAGGCGCTGGCTGCCCGCAACAATGGCGGCATCGTCATTGCGCAGGTCAAGCGCGTGGTCGAGAACGGCACGCTGAAGCCGCATGACGTGCGGGTGCCAGGCGTGCTGGTCGACCATATCGTGGTGGCGCCCGACCAGTTGCAGACGACGCAGACGCCTTATGACCCGGCGATCTCCGGCGAGATCTTCCGGCCGCTGTCGACCTTCCGCACGCCGGAGATGAACATCCAGAAGGTCATCGCGCGGCGCGTCGCCATGGAATTGCGCGACGGCATGGCCGTCAACATCGGCTTCGGCATCTCGGCCAACGTGCCGCGCATCCTTCTCGAGGAAGGCCAGCACGGCAAGGTCACCTGGGTGATCGAGCAGGGCGCGGTCGGCGGCGTGCCGCTGCTCGACTTCAAGTTCGGCTGTGCCTCCAACGCCGAGGCGATCATGCCCTCGCCGCACCAGTTCATCTATTTCCAGGCCGGCGGCTTCGACGCCTCGCTGCTGTCCTTCCTGCAGATCGACCGGCACGGCTCGGTCAACGTCTCGAAGCTCTCGGCGCGGCCGCATGTGACCGCCGGCGCCGGCGGCTTCGTCGACATCACCGCGCGGGCGAGGAAGATCGTCTTTTCCGGCTTCTTCAATGCCGGCGCGAAACTCTCGCTGGCGAACAGCGCCATCCGCATCGACCAGGAAGGCAAGATCAAGAAGGTGGTCGCAGAGGTGGAGCACATCTCCTTCTCCGGCAAGCGGGCGGTCGCCCAGGGGCAGGACATTACCTATGTCACCGAGCGCTGCGTGATGAAGCTGACGCCGGACGGGCTGATGGTCACGGAACTCGCGCCCGGCATCGATCTCGAGCGCGATGTCTTGGCGCAGTCCGAGATCCCGCTCGCTGTGGCGAACGACCTCAAGGTCACGCCTGCGGCGCTCTATCACGACCGACCGATCGGCTTGTCGCTCAATGGCGGCGCTTCGCTCGGAGGCGCGCATGGCTGAGGGTCTCGTCACCTTCGAAAAGGACGGCGCCGTCGGCATCGTCACGCTGTGCCGGCCGGAAAAGTTCAACGCGCTCGACATCCCGATGCTGCGTGCGCTCGAGACGGCGCTCGACGAAGCGGAACTGGCCGAGGGCGTTCGCGCCGTGCTCATCCGCGGCGAAGGCAAGGGGTTCTGCGCCGGTGGCGACGTCGAGGCCTGGGGCGCCATGAGCGCCGCCGACTTCCAGGTGCAATGGGTGCGCTACGGCCACCGCGTCTTCGACCGGCTGGCGCGGCTCAGGCAGCCGACCATCGCTGTGCTCTCCGGCCATGCGCTGGGCGGCGGGCTGGAACTGGCCACGGCCTGCGATTTCCGCGTCGCCGAAACGCAGGTGAAGCTCGGCTTCCCCGAAACCTCGATCGGCGTCGTTCCCGGCTGGTCCGGCACCCAGCGCGCCGTGCGCCGCTTCGGTGCACAGATCGTGCGCCGTATGGCGATTGGCGGCGAGATTTTCCCGGCAGCCGAGGCGCTGGCGCACGGCGTCGTCGACCGGCTGGTCGAAACAGGCAAGGCTTTCGACGAAGCCAAAGGCTGGGCAGAAAAAATCGCCGATCGGGGTCCGCTTGCGACCGAGGCCGCGAAGCTGATGATCGGCGTTGCCGAGGGCGAGGAAGATGCGGCCGCGACCGAGGCGCTGGCCAGCGGCTTCATCGCGCTAACGGCCGACCTCAAAGCCGGCGTCGACGCCTTCAAGGCCAAGCAGAAGCCGGCCTTTTCGAGATCCTAGAGAAGACATGATGAACGCACCGCTCAACATTGCCATGCCGGCCGAGGCGTCTGAGGCGCCGAAGGCCTACAAGCTGCTGATCGACGGCCGGCATGTCGATGCCCGCGACGGCCGCAGCATCGAGCGCGCCAGCCCCGGCCACGGCTTCGTCGTGTCGCGCTATGCGCAAGCGGGCGCGGCGGAAGTCGAGGCGGCGGTCCAGGCCGCGCACAAGGCTTTCGAGACCGGCCCATGGCCGCGCATGAAGACATCGGAACGCGCGGCGGTTCTGCTGAAGACTGCCGACCTGATCGAGGCGCGGCAGGAAGAGATCGCGCGCCTCGACGCGCTGGAATCCGGCAAGCCGATAGCCCAGGCGCGCGGCGAGATCGGCGGCGCGATCGACATCTGGCGCTATGCCGCCTCGCTTGCCCGCACGCTGCATGGCGAAAGCTACGCCAATCTGGGCGACTCCATGCTGGGCGTGGTGCTGCGCGAGCCGATCGGCGTCGTCTCGATCATCACGCCGTGGAATTTCCCCTTCCTGATCGTCAGCCAAAAGCTGCCCTTCGCGCTCGCCGCCGGCTGCACGGCGGTGGTGAAGCCGAGCGAGATGACGTCCGCTTCCACTTTCGTGCTCGGCGGCATCCTGCTCGAGGCCGGGCTGCCGGCTGGCGTCGTCAACATTCTCGCAGGCTACGGCGCCGATGTCGGCGCGCCGATGGTCAGCCATCCGCTGGTCGAGATGGTCTCCTTCACCGGCTCGACCCGCGTCGGCAAGACAACCATGGCAGCCGCTTCCGACTCCTTGAAGAAGGTCTCGATGGAACTCGGCGGCAAGAATGGCCAGATCGTCTTCCCCGACGCCGACCTCGAGGCCGCTGCGGATGCCGCGGTGTTCGGCGGCTTCTTCAACGCTGGCGAATGCTGCAATGCCGGCAGCCGCCTGATCGTGCATGGGGCGATCGCCGACGACTTCCTCAACGCGGTCAAGGCGCTGTCCCAGAAGGTCCGCGTCGGCGATCCGCTCGACGACCGCACCAAGGTCGGCGCGATGATCTCGGCCGACCATATGGAAAAGGTAGCCGGCTATGTGACGGCGGCGAGAACCGACGGCGGCAGCGTTTTTGCCGGCGGCGCGCGGCTTGCATCCAATGCCGGCCAATATCTCGATCCGACCATCATTCGTGACGTCACCGAGGATATGGCGATCGCGCGCGAGGAAGTGTTCGGACCGGTGCTGTCCGTGCTCACTTTTGCAACGATTGAAGAGGCATTGCGCATTGCCAACAACACGCCCTATGGTTTGTCTGCAGGGGTGTGGAGCGCCGATATCGACACGTGCATGTCGGTGGCGCGCGGCGTGCGTTCGGGGACGGTTTGGGTGAATACGTTCATGGAAGGTTATCCCGAACTGCCCTTCGGCGGCTACAAGCAGTCCGGTCTGGGACGCGAACTCGGCAAACGCGCTGTCGAGGACTATACCGAGGAAAAGACTATCCAATTTCATCGCGGCCAGCGCACCGGATGGTGGGTCGGCTGAGTTGGGAGACCCCGGCGGACACCCGCCGGTTCTGTGAATGCAACAAGGGAGGTAGTACATGTTGCGCAAACTGCTTATCGGAACGGCTCTTGCGACGAGCTTTGCGTTCTCGGCGCACGCCGCGGACGTCAAGGAAGTGCAGATGCTGCATTGGTGGACGTCGGGCGGCGAAGCGGCTGCTCTGAACGTGCTGAAGCAGGATCTGGCCAAGGAAGGCTATGCCTGGAAGGACGTGCCGGTGGCCGGCGGCGGCGGCGACGCCGCCATGACCGCGCTGAAGGCGATGGTTGCGGCCGGCAATTATCCGACCGCTTCGCAGATGCTCGGCTACACCGTGCTCGACTATGCCGCCGCCGGCGTCATGGGCGACCTCACCGAGACCGCCAAGAAGGAAGGCTGGGACAAGTCGGTTCCGGCCGCCCTGCAGAAGTTCTCCGTCTATGACGGCAAGTGGGTCGCGGCCCCGGTCAACGTCCACTCCGTCAACTGGCTGTGGATCAACAAGGCGGTGATGGACAAGATCGGCGGCACCGAGCCGAAGACCTTCGACGACTTCGTGGCCTTGCTCGACAAGGCCAAGGCCGCGGGCGTCATCCCGCTGGCGCTCGGAGGCCAGAACTGGCAGGAGGCGACCATGTTCGACTCCGTCGTGCTGTCGACCGGCGGCCCGGAGTTCTACAAGAAGGCGATGAACGACCTCGATGAGGAGTCGCTCAAGTCCGACACGATGAAGAAGTCGTTCGACAACCTCGCCAAGCTCGTCAAATATGTCGACCCGAACTTCTCGGGCCGCGACTGGAACCTCGCCACCGCCATGGTCATCAAGGGCGACGCGCTGGTCCAGGTCATGGGCGACTGGGCCAAGGGCGAGTTCCACGCCGCCAACAAGACCCCGGGCACCGACTTCCTTTGCTATCGCTTCCCGGGCACCGATGGCTCGGTGATCTACAACTCCGACATGTTCGGCATGTTCAACGTTCCGGACGACCGCAAGGCCGCCCAGGTCGCGCTGGCCACCGCCACTTTGTCGAAGAGCTTCCAGTCGGCCTTCAACGTCGTGAAGGGTTCGGTCCCGGCCCGCACCGACGTGCCTGATACCGACTTCGATGCTTGCGGCAAGAAGGGCATCGCCGACCTGAAGAAGGCCAATGAGGGCGGCACGTTGTTCGGCTCGCTGGCGCAGGGCTACGGCGCCCCGCCCGCCGTCGCCAATGCCTACAAGGATGTCGTGTCTAAGTTCGTCCATGGTCAGATCAAGACCTCCGACGAGGCCGTGACCGAGCTGGTCAAGGCGATCGACGACGCCAAGTAAGCCGTTGCTTGAACTCGGGTCTCCCCCGCTTCGGCGGGGGAGGTCTCCTGTCGAAAAAGGTAAGGGAAAGGCCCTGGTGCGTTTCGCGCCGGGCGGTTTCCGACCAACCGGTACTGGACGAGCCGATGAGCACAGTTGCCGAAACCCAGATCAAGCTGACACCGGAGCATGACGCCCGCCCCGGCGCGTCGGTCCGGTCGCGACTGCAGGATCTGTTGCCGAAGATCGTTTTGGCGCCGAGCTTCGCGGCGACGATCGTCTTCGTGTATGGCTTTATCCTGTGGACGATCTATCTGTCCTTCACCAATTCCAAGACATTCCCGTCCTATGCCGTCACCGGAGCCCGCGCCTATCAGCGGCTGTGGCGCTGGACCTTCGAGAGCGACCCGCCGTCGAGCTGGTACACCTCGATCACCAATATGGGCATATTCGGCTTCCTCTACATCCTGATCTGCCTGGCGCTCGGCCTGTTCCTAGCCATCCTGCTCGACCAGAAGATCCGCGGCGAAGGCGTGCTCAGGCCGATCTACCTCTATCCGATGGCGCTCTCCTTCATCGTCACCGGCGTCGCCTGGAAATGGTTCCTCGATCCCGGCCTCGGGCTGGAACAGACGCTGCACCAATGGGGCTGGACGAGCTTCCATTTCGACTGGATCAAGAACAAGGATTTCGTCATCTACACGGTGGTGATCGCCGGCGTCTGGCAGGCGTCCGGCTTCGTCATGGCGATGTTCCTGGCCGGCCTGCGCGGCATCGACGGCGAGATCATGAAGGCCGCGCAGATCGACGGCGCCTCCGCCTTCCAGCTCTATCGCCGCATCGTCATTCCGCTGCTGCGGCCCGTCTTCCTGTCGGCCTTCATCGTGCTCGCGCATCTGGCCATCAAGTCCTATGACCTCGTCGTGGCGCTGACCAGCGGCGGCCCCGGCGGCTCGGCCTGGCTTCCGTCCAACTTCATGTATGAGTTCACCTTCAAGCGCAACGAAATGGCGGTCGGCTCGGCAAGCGCGGTGATCATGCTGATGACCATCACCGCCATCATCGTTCCGTATCTCTACTCCGAGCTCAGGGAGAAGTCGCGATGAGCGCCGTCGCTTCACCCGCCAGCCAGGCCGCAAGCGGCGCCCGTGCCAGGACATTCAACCGCATCGTCATCTACGGGCTGCTTGGGCTGTTCGCGATCTTCTATCTGATGCCGCTCTTCGTCATGCTGGTCACCTCGTTCAAGACCATGGACGAGATCCAGAACGGCAACATGCTGTCGCTGCCGCATGCGCCGACCTTCGCACCGTGGATAAAGGCGTGGAGCGAAGTCTGCTCGGGCCTGACCTGCGTCGGCATGAAGGGCTACTTCTGGAACTCCATCAAGATGGTCGTGCCGGCGGTGCTGATCTCGACGCTGCTCGGCGCGCTCAACGGCTATGTGCTGACCAAATGGCGCTTCCGCGGCCACACGCTGGTCTTTGCCATGATGCTGTTCGCCTGCTTCATCCCGTTCCAGTCGGTGCTGTTGCCGATGGCGACGATCCTCGGCAGCCTCGGCCGCTTCGGTGTCACCTTGCAGAACGCGACCGGCTTTAGTTTCGGTCTCGGCAATTCCACCGTGAACCTGGTCTTCGTCCATGTGGTCTACGGCCTCGGCTTCACCACGTTGTTCTTCCGCAATTATTACGAAGCCTTCCCCACCGAGTTGGTGAAGGCGGCACAGGTCGACGGCGCGTCCTTCTTCCAGATATTTCGGCGCATCATGCTGCCCAATTCGCTGCCGATCATCGTTGTGACGGTGATCTACCAGTTCACCAACATCTGGAACGACTTCCTGTTCGCCTCCGCCTATGCCGGCTCCGGCGACGTGATGCCGATGACGGTTGCGCTGAACAACGTCGTCAATACCTCGACGGGCGTCGTCGAATACAACGTCAACATGGCGGCGGCGATGATTGCCGCGCTCCCCACCCTGATCGTCTATGTCGTCGCTGGCCGCTATTTCGTGCGCGGGCTGATGGCCGGCGCGGTCAAGGGCTGACCACATTTGGAAGGAACGACCATGGCTTTTCTGGAAATTGATGGGCTGAAGAAGCGCTTCGGGAATGTCGAGATCCTGAAGGGCATCGATGTCGAGCTCGAAAAGGGCGGCTTCCTGGTGCTGGTCGGCCCGTCCGGTTGCGGCAAGTCCACGCTGCTCAACACCATTGCCGGCCTGGAGCAGATCACCGAGGGCGAGATCCGCGTCGACGGTCGCGCGATCAACGACCTGCACCCTTCGAAACGCGATATCGCCATGGTGTTCCAGAGCTATGCGCTCTATCCGAACATGACGGTTGCCGGCAACATCGCCTTCGGCATGGAGATGCGCGGCGTGCCGGCGGCCGAGCGCCAGGCGGCGATCGACAAGGTGGCGAAGATCCTGCAGATCGGCCATCTCCTCAAACGCAAGCCGAGCCAGCTTTCCGGCGGCCAGCGCCAACGCGTCGCCATGGGCCGGGCGCTGGTGCGCGACCCGAAGCTCTTCCTGTTCGACGAGCCGCTTTCCAATCTCGACGCCAAGCTGCGCGTCGACATGCGCATCGAGATCAAGCGCCTGCACGCCACGACCGGCACGACCATCGTCTATGTCACGCACGACCAGATCGAGGCGATGACGCTGGCGACCAAGATCGCCGTCATGCGCGACGGCGAGGTGCAGCAGTTCGGCACGCCGGCCGAGATCTACAACAACCCGACCAACATCTTCGTCGCCGACTTCATGGGCTCGCCGGCGATGAACCTGATCCCGGCCAAGATCGGCGCCAATGGCAGCGGGCTTTCGGTGGTGCTCGACCGCGAGGCGCGCCAGCCGATCGTGCTGCCGATGCCCGGCGCGCCCTCCGGCCTTGCGGCCTTCAAGGACAAGCCGGTGATCTTCGGCGTGCGCCCCGAAGCGCTGACCGACCCGGAAGGGGCGGAACGCAACGCTTCCAGCATCGCCACGGCCGACTGTCATATCGAAGTGGTGGAGCCGGCGGGATCGGACACGTTCGCCGTCACCAATCTGGGCGGCAAGGGCGTGGTGGCGCGGCTGAGGGCCGATGCGAATATCCAGCCCGGCACCAGCACGCCTTTGGCCTTCAACCTCAGCAAGGCGGTGTTCTTCGACCCGGCGACCGAGAAGCGCATTCTTTAAAAGCTATGGCAAACCCGGATATCGTCATCATCGGCTCCGGCATCGGCGGCGCCACGATCGCCTCCGGCTTGGCCGGCAGCGGCGCCTCGATCCTGATCCTGGAGCGCGGCGAGCCGCTGCCCGCGACGCCGCATGCGCGCTCGACGCGATCGATCTTCATCGACGAGCACTACCGGCCGAAGGAGATGTGGCGCGAGGCCGGCGGTGCCGCCTTCAACCCCGGCAACTACTACTATGTCGGCGGCAATTCGAAATTCTTCGGCGCCGTCCTGATCCGCTACCGCAAGGAGGATTTTTCAGAACTCGAGCATTTCGGCGGCATCTCACCGGCCTGGCCGTTTTCCTATGACGAATTCGAGCCGTGGTATTCGAAGGCCGAGCAGCTTTTTCGCGTGCGCGGCACACTTGGCGAGGACCCCACTGAGCCGTTTCATTCTATCCCCTACGCCTTCAAGCCGGTGCCGGACGAGCCGCCGATCGCGCGCGCCCGCGCCGAGCTGAAGCGCCTTGGACTGCACCCCGCTTCGCTGCCACTCGGCGTCGACATCGAGGCCTGGCTGAAGGAGGGCAAGACGGGCTGGGACGCCTTCCCCAACACCGGCCAGGGCAAGATCGACGCCCAGACTGGGCCGCTGACGGCGGCGCTCATCGACGAGAACATCCGGCTTGAAACCGGCGCGCATGTCGACTGGCTCGAAACCGCGCCGGACGGCAAGTCGATCGCCGCCATCCACTACACCCAGGACGGCGCGCAAAAGACGCTGTCGCCGAAGCTCGTCATCCTGTCGGCAGGCGCGATCAATTCGGCTGCCATCCTGCTGCGTTCACCTTCCGCAACGGGCAAGGGCCTCGCCAACAGCTCCGACCAGGTCGGGCGCAATTTCATGAACCACAATTCGAGCGCGATGCTGGCGATCGACCCGCGCCGCCGCAACACATCCGTCTACCAGAAGACGCTGATGCTCAACGACTACTATCTGTCGGACGGCAAGGGCGGCAAGCCGCTCGGCAATGTGCAACTGCTCGGCAAGATCGACGGCAACATGCTCAAGGCCAATGTGAAGAGGATGCCGAAATTCGCGCTCGACTTCGTGGCCGGCCACGCCGTCGACTGGTATCTGATGTGCGAGGACCTGCCCGATCCCGAAAGCCGCATCATGGTCGACGGCAAGGAGATCGTCATGCAGTGGCGGCGCTCCAACATGCAGTCGCTGGATGGCCTGACCAAGGTCATGCGCAAGAACCTTCGCGCCTGCGGCTATCCGATCGTGCTGTCGCGGCCCTTCGACAAGCGCACGCCGTCGCACCAATGCGGCACCGTGAAGATGGGTAACGACCCGGCGACATCGCCGCTCGACCCCTACTGCCGCGCCTGGGACCATCAGAACCTGTTCGTCGTCGACGCCGGCTTCCTGCCGACCTCCGCCGCGGTCAACCCGGCGCTGTCGATCGCGGCGCAGGCGCTGCGCGTGGCCGACCATATTCGCAAGACGGAGCTTTCCTCATGATAGGCCGGCGCCGCCCCTCATCCGCCTGCCGGCACCTTCTCCCCGTAAACGGGGAGAAGAAGGCTGGCCGCAACGCCGGCACCCACTCTGCAGCTCGGGCGATTGGCGAAAGCGCCGGCGACAGCATCCTTCTCCCCGTCACTATACGGGGAGAAGTGCCCGGCAGGGCGATGAGGGGCAGCGCGAACGTTCAAAAGGCTAGTCTCCCATGACCCGCCCAGCAGCCATCGTCACCGGCGGCGCGCGGGGCATCGGCCTCGCCTGCGCCGAGGCGCTGGCTGATGCCGGCTTCGACGTCCTTGTCGCCGACCTTGCCGAGAAGCCCGCCAAGGGCCTTGCGGAGAACATCGCCGCGCGCGGCGCGAAATTCGCCTATGCCCAATGTGACATTGCCGACATCGCTGGTCATTCGAGGCTGGTCGAAGCCGCAATCAACGCCTTCGGCCACATCGACTGCCTGGTCAACAACGCCGGCGTCGGCGCCGTTGTGCGTGGCGACCTGTTGGAGCTGAATCCGCAGAATTTCGATCGCGCCTTGAACATCAACCTGCGCGGCACGGTATTCCTCAGCCAGGCCGTCGCCAAGGCCATGCTTGCGGCACCCGCAAACGCCGCCAGGTCGATCATCACCATCACCTCGGTGAGCGCCGCCATGGCTTCGCCGGAACGCGCCGACTACTGCATCTCCAAGGCCGGCTTGTCCATGTGGGTGAAGAACCTGGCGCTGCGGCTCGCACCCGAAAATATCGGCGTGTTCGAGGTTCGGCCGGGCATCATCCGAACCGATATGACGGCTGGCGTTTCCGCCAAATATGACGCGCTGATCGAGGGTGGCCTGGTGCCGGCAAAACGCTGGGGCGAGGCCGGCGACATCGGCGCCGTCGTGGCCGCCCTTGCCTCCGGAAAGTTCGGCTTTTCGACCGGATCGGTCATCGATGTCGACGGCGCGCTCTCCGTGCCGCGCTTGTGAGGAACCATGACTGACTACATCATCGTCGGCGCCGGTCCGGCCGGCTGCGTTCTCGCCAACCGGCTGAGCGAGGATTCGTCCAATTCCGTTCTGCTCTTGGAGGCCGGCGGCAAGGACTGGCATCCGCTGATCCACATGCCGGCGGGCTTTGCCAAGATGACCAAGGGTATCGCCTCCTGGGGCTGGTCGACAGTGCCGCAGAGGCACATGAAGGACCGCGTCTTCTGGTACACGCAGGCCAAGGTGGTCGGCGGCGGCTCGTCGATCAACGCCCAGATCTACACGCGCGGCAATGCCCGCGACTATGACGCCTGGGAGAAGGAAGAGGGACTGGCCGGTTGGGGCTATCGCGATGTGCTGCCCTATTTCAAGCGCGCCGAGAACAACCAGCGCTTCGCCAACGATTTCCATGGCGACCAGGGGCCGCTCGGCGTCTCCAACCCGATCTCGCCGCTGCCGATCTGCGAGGCCTATTTCCGCGCCGGGCAGGAAATGGGCATACCGTTCAATCCGGATTTCAACGGCGCCAGCCAGGAAGGTGTCGGCTACTATCAGCTGACCCAGAAGGATGCGCGGCGTTCATCGGCCTCCGTGGCCTATCTGAAGCCGATCCGCAGCCGCAAGAACCTGACGGTCAGGACCGATGTGCTCGTCACCCGCGTCGTTGTCGAGAAGGGTCGCGCCGTCGGCGTCGAGATCGTCGACAAGCCGGGCGGTGAGAAGACCATATTGCGCGCCGAACGCGAGGTGATCGTCTCGTCGGGCGCCATCGGTTCGCCAAAACTCCTCATGCAATCCGGTATCGGCCCCGCGGACCATCTGAAGTCGGTGGGCGTCACGCCGGTGCATGACCTGCCCGGCGTCGGCTCCAACATGCAGGATCATCTCGACCTGTTCGTGATTGCCGAATGCACCGGCGACCACACCTACGACAATTACGCCAAGCTGCACCGCACGATGTGGGCCGGCTTGCAGTATCTGCTGCTCAAGAAGGGCCCCGTCGCCTCAAGCCTGTTCGAGACCGGCGGCTTCTGGTACGCCGACCCGACCGCCGCCTCGCCCGACATCCAGTTCCATCTCGGCCTCGGCTCCGGCATCGAGGCAGGCGTCGAGAAGCTGAACAATCCGGGCGTGACACTGAACTCCGCCTTCCTGCGCCCGCGCTCGCGCGGCACGGTGCGGCTGAAGAGCGCCGACCCGGCCGACCACCCGCTGATCGATCCGAACTACTGGTCCGATCCTTACGACCGCGACATGTCGATCAAAGGGCTGAGGCTCGCGCGCGAGATCATGCGGCAAAAGGCACTGCAGCCTTATGTGCTGCGCGAGGTGCTGCCCGGCCCTGCCCTGCAAAGCGACTCGGACCTCTTCGACTACGCCTGCCGCTCCTCCAAGACCGACCACCACCCCGTCGGCACCTGCCGCATGGGGCATGATGCGATGGCCGTGGTGACGCCGGATTTGAGGCTGCGCGGCATGGAAGGTCTGCGCGTCTGCGATGCGTCGGTGATGCCGCGCGTTCCCTCCTCCAACACCAATGCGCCGACGATCATGGTCGGCGAAAAAGGCGCCGATCTCATCCTCGGCCGCGAGCCGCTGCCGCCGGCCGTGTTCAAGGGCAACCAGGCGGCATGAGGCATCAACGATGATCCGGCATTGCGTCTTTGTCCGATTTCGCGACGACGTTCCTGAAACCGAGCGCGCGGCGATTCACGCCGATCTCGAAGCCTTGCGCGCCATTATCGCCGGCATGGATAAGGTGCAGTTCAGCGCCAATGTCAGCCCGGAGCCGTTCGGGCGCGGCTTCGGCCACGGCTTCACCATCGACTTCCGCGACGCTGCGGCGCGTGACGCCTATCTCGTGCACGAGGCGCATCAGCGCGCCGGCGCGCGCCTTGTCGCCGCGCTTGAAGGCGGCACTGAGGGGCTGATGGTCATCGATCTCGAGCATGAATCCGAAAAGTGGGAACCGGTTTTCGGAAAAGATCATGCTCCAACAAAGAGTTAGATTGGGGCGACGATCCAACAAGGATTCACGCGACATGCCGTAGGTCTTTGATTTTACTCATGTCTTTGTCCCGAAACCGCTGCACGCGTTGCAGGCTTTCGGAAGATACTTTAACACGAAAGCCGTCAATCGAGCGCGTCTAGGTCGATGACCTGGCCAACAGCGCCTTGCAACGATGCCGCTGCCGCGGCGCCCGAGAAGTTGGCGCGCAGCGCACCCACCGGGTCGCGGTCGCGGCCAAGGGCCAATCGACAGGTCGGGGTTGCCCGGCCGTTGACTTCGATCAGATGGGCGGTTCCTTCTTCGTCGAGAATGAAGTCGATCCCAACGAGACCCGTCAGCCGTAATTGCTCCATGACCTTGCTGGCGGCCTGGAGTATCCCGGGATGGTCGATCACGCGAACTGTCTTCGCAGGACCGTTCCTGCATCGGCTTTCCAGCACCTCCACTGCCACCGCGGCTAACACTTTTCCGTCAACGACAGCGAGCGCGACGTTGGCGTCGCGTCCGGCCACATAGGCTTGTGCGTGCACAAAGGGCTTGCGGCCACGCCACAGATCCCGCAGTGAGCTGAGGTCGGCGTTCACGATCGCCCGTTTGAGGGCGCGGAAGAGGCTCGGACGGCGCGATAGGCAGCGCCACAGATGGGCGGCATGCGCCCTGTCGCGGGCGATGGCCACCCCGCGGCCACCCCAACTGCGGTCGGTTTTCAACACGATCGGCAGACCGTATGCGTTAATCCATTTGTCTAGCTCGGCAGGATCGCCGATACGTTGCGTCGGTGGCGCCTTGACCCCGGCAGCAAGCGCAATTTCGATCATCTCGGAGCGGGAGAGGTCCGGCCACGCACTTCGGCAGCTGTCGCGGATATTCCTCACCAGGTCCAATGCGGGCTCGTCACAGGGGACTACAAGATCCGGATTAACGCGCGCGATGAGTGTCCTGAGCGCGCGCTCTGGATGTTGCCACGGCATGCGGTACGACGCCAAGCCCGGCTGGCGCCGCATCGGATGCCGTCTTGGACAAAGCGCCACGACCCTGAAGCCGCCCCGCGCGAGGGCCGCGACGACGCCGACGGTCATTGGCCAGCGGAAGGTCGTGACGACGAGGGCGAGAGGCCGATGAGCGGTACCCTCCGGCCCCAAATGCTTGTCGACCAATCCTGCGAGCCGCTCGATCGACGTTGTGGCCCGCACAAGGTCGAGATGGTCGCCGGCGACTTCCTCGACGACAAGCCCATAGCTTCTCGCACGCCAGAGATCGGCCGGTCGACAGCCGAACATGGTGGGATCGCCGGCGCTGAGCAGTATCAGAGCACCGGGATAGAATGGAGGATCGTAGGCGCGCAATGCGGCCATATTGGCGTCTGCGAGCGTCTCCGGTGTCGGTTCGTCAACTGGCGGCGCCGAGCTCCGCCATCTCGACTGGAGCCTTTGTGCCAACCGCCGGGCGCGGAAGGTCAATTCGCGAAATGCAGGGCCGGGCAACCGCCAGCCGATCTGGACCAGTTGGGCCTTGGTCCTGCGGACCTGCCCGAACCACCATGCCTTTCCCGGCCAGAACCGCTGGTCGTAATATGCATCGATCAGGATCGGCGGCGCCACCTTCTCGCCCGCATGTTTCAGTTGCCGAGCAACTTCCACCGCGACGAGGGCTCCGAAGGAGTAGCCAACCAGCCGGTAGGGGCCGTGTGGCTGGACCGTACGCAAGGCAGCAACCGCCGAGGCGGCGAGGCGACCAAGAGCATTGCTGCTCCCGGTCTGGAACGAGTAGGAGAGGCCGAAGATACGCCCTGGCATCGCCAGCCGCTCTGCCAGCCGGGCCAGCTCGCGGGCGTGTCCTCCCAAGCCCGGGAAGAAAAACACCGTATCGGCGGCTGTGCCGTCGCGCAGGAGCTCCAGCGGCAAGGCTGCCGGGCGAGTCTCTCCAGCTGAGATAAACCGGTCCGACCCATACTCGATGACGGCAGCGTCACTCATATTCAGGCTGCCTGGGCGCTCTGCTGTCCGCGACGCCGACATTTCGGCGTACGCGGGTTGTCTCCAGGTGTTGCACAATCCGGCGAGCCGTGTAGTCGGCGCCGGCAACGAAACGCATAAGAGGGCCGAAGCTGCTGGCCGCAGCCAGTCCCGTCGCATAGAGGCCGGGAGCCGAAGTCTCGAAATCGTGCGACAGGATCGGCACGCCGGCCACATGGCGGATTGCTCCTCGCAGCGACTTGTCTAGAAATTGCAGACGTTCGATCTGCGGCCAATAGCCGGTTGCAGCGATGACATGATCGACGTCGAGGGTTTTCGATTTGCCGGATGCATCGCCCAGCTTCAGCCGCACGCCGTTCCCGGTGGGCGCCGCGCCTTGCAGATGATGGCCGGCCAGGACCTCGGCCCCTCCCAGCACCTTGCCGCGGAGATACCATGCGGAGGACGGCCCGAGATGTCGGCGCAGGATGTTCAGCCGCAAGCGAGCCGGGAGGAGGCGATAAATCTGCGGCAGGTCGCTCGCAAGGCGGGACCGCCAACCAGGTCCAAGTGGCGACGAGGGATGCGTCAGCCGCCCCAAGAGCGGCGGCTCACCGGCAGTGGGCTCAGAAGCAAAACGGATTCGATCCGCCCGGGTCACGATCTTCGGGCGAGCGCCCGCGTCGATCAGCGCAGCGGCCAGATCGACTGCCGACGCGCCTGCGCCGACAATAGCGATATCGCGCCCAGCGAAGCGATCCATATTGCGGTGGTCGGCGCTGTGACTGGCCAGCGATGCGGGAAGGTCCGCCAGTTCTCTCGGCGCCACCCTGAAATGGGTGACGCCGACGGCCAGCACGACGCGCCGGGCCAGCGCTGTCTGACCTTCCTCGGTTGTCAGCCTGAACCCATCGCCGCTGCGTCCGATATGACTAACGTTCACGGTTTCCAGGTGAGGGACGAAGCGTCGCTGGAAGTCCAGTCCGTAGGCGACAAAGGTCTCGAGCGACACCGGCTCACCCTTGTCGCCGTAGGGAATCCCTCTGGTACGGCAAAACTCCCCGAGGGTCGACCCGGGACCCGGCGCCGACAGGTTGGACGCGAAGCCGTCCGACTTGAGCTTCATGCCGGCCGGCATGGCCGTGCACCAGGTCTGAAGCGGATTTCCAAAGACCCGCAGGCTTCGGCCCGCTGTGATAACGTTTGCCGCGACGGATAGCCCATAAGGGCCTGCCCCCACGACAGCAACATCCACGCTCGACGCCCCCATCTCACCGCTTCTCCCGGTCTGTGTTGCCGAAGAGACTGGCGGCGCGATGCCGCCATCCGGCTGCCACCGCAACCCACCGGTGGCCTTCCTTCGACTCGTGGCTGCGGGTCTGATTGCGAGAGCCGCCGCGTCCCGCGTGTCCTAAGCGATTGCGGAGTAGACCGCCCGGTTCCGGTAGGGAGTCAGAATGATTGTTGAAAGGTGGGTGAGCCGCCACGAGATCCGCCGTTGCCGAGACAAAATCCAGCTGGGCATTAGTAACAGCACAGATCGGAGTAGAGTAGGGGTAGCTCCCTACACCGTTAGTCTGTCTCACCCCTATCCGGCAGCAGAAAACGCAGGAGAGAAGTAAGATTTTAGGTCCCTAGGTCGGCGGTGCTTCGCGCAGCCCAGCGACTTGTGCGACGGAGTCCTCGAGCGCCGATGCCCAACAAGGGGTCGAGGCTTGGCACAGATTATTGCGGCGAGCACCGGGTCGCCAGCGCAACTGACGCGCCTCCGGCAAGACTAACCAGCGGTATCAGCCATAGGTTGAACAAGGGCAGATATGAAAACAGGGGCGGCAGAAGCAACAATCCCGCGAACAGGCCGGCAAGCAGGCAAGCTGTTTGCCCGGCCGAGCGCCACCAGCTCAGAATGGCGATTGCCGTCATCATCCCGAGCATTGCCGCCCGCAGCGGGATTATCGTATCCTCTTTGTCGGACATGCGTATGCGGTCGGCCGCCCTTGGACGCTCGTGTTCCGTCGCCCTGCCGATTCCATCGCCGCGCATCACCGCCTTTATCTCCTCTCGGGTCAGCGCCAGTGAGTAGATTCGCGCGTCGTCAATGGAACCAGCAAACGCATAGCCGTCGGCGTCCTGGCGCTGCCCCACCGCAACACCCGCGCGCGCGCTGCGCTGTTGTGGCGTTATGGTGCCAAGAAGATCGCCATTGTCCAGTTCGCCATCGAGGTAGACGTCCAGGGTCCGGGCCGCAGCATTATATACGCCCGCGATATGGTACCAGGCGCCAAGGGCCAGAGGAGTGGCCCCGTACCGGGCCATGAGTTCCCCGTGCGAGTTGGTGAGCTTGAAGCCGATCGTGCGGGGCCCTCGGTCCACCGTCGTGTCCAGTTGGTAGCCGGCGTCTCCGCCGAATTGCGATATTACCGCCGCGTCATTTGCCGGAAACTTTGACGAATTGATCCAAGCGGTGATCGTCATGCTGCCGGCGAGCCGCAACGGTGTGGATTGGTGGAAATCGATTGAGTCGGTTGCACCATCGAAAGCGGCTGCACCATTCAGAACGCCTGAGACTCGCTTGGGCGGGTTGTGGAATCTTCCATTCAAGCCGTGTCCGGAAGAATCCTCTGCGGTATTTCCGCCCGGCTCGTCGAATTTCCAATGAGCCTCGAGTGTTCCCGGCGATGTGAATCCTCGCGTGTTGATAGGATTTGCCGCTGGAACCAAACCCCAGATCACGATCGCGCACGCGCCGATAGCGCCTCCCCATCCCGTCCACCGGTTCAAAGCGAGTTCTGGGGGCCGAAGCTCCCAATAGGTGCCGATGCCGGCTCCCAGCGCAGCGCCGATGGTGTTGGCGAGAATATCCGCTCCGGAAGGGTCGCGATACATCATCACAAGCTGGCTGACTTCCGCGGTCGTTGATAGCAAGGCTACCGCAACTATTGCTTGCAATCGGCCCAGCCTGGCGAAAACCAGCCCCACCGGCACAAATCCCAAGACATTTGCTACGAAGTCGCCAGGATAAGCCCTGAAGTCCAGCGTTGCGTGGCCGAGGTCCCGCATCTCCACGGGAACCGCGATAGCAGCTAGAGTGAGCAGCAACACTGGGGCCCACAATGCAACTCGAAGATCGGGATTGGACCCTGTCACGAAAGCCCGTCCGCTCACGCCCTCATATGTCAAGGCGTTTACGGGATTGTCCAGAGGCAGACCTTCACGAGATATCAGCCTTGCGACCAAGTGCCTCTCACCCGTTCGTATACTGTCAAGTAACAAGAATTGGATGGGAAGAGTTCGAATGCCTGACTTCGAGTCCTTGTTGATTGCGTCTCGGCGGCGCGCGGGAACAGGGTTCCTTTTCGGAATTGCGCAAGACAAAGACTTACAGCGGTTCGGCGATTCCGTGAAACGCTGAACCGCTCCAGCGTTTACGGAAATGTGACCGCCGGTCCTCGAAAACCGGCAACCCAGCTGTTCTCTTTTGCACCTGGTGGAACATATCCTTGCGCCTGGTGGAACATATCGTGGCCTTTGGGGGATGCAAAAGGAGGACTGCCTTGACCCTCACCACCGAGCAGAAGAAAACCGTAATCGCATCGTTCCTCGGCTGGACGCTCGACGCTTTTGATTTCTTCCTTCTGACTTTCCTGCTCACCGATATTGCCGCTGAGTTCCAGACCGACGTGCCGGCGGTCTCCAAAGCACTGTTCCTGACACTGGCGACGCGCTTCATCGGCGCGTTCTTCTTCGGCATGCTTGCCGACAGATACGGCCGCAAGCCCATTCTGATGCTCAATATCGTCAGTTATTCGGTGATCGGCGCTTTAGCCGCCTTCTCGCCCAATCTCGGCATATTCCTGGCGCTGCGTGCCCTGTTCGGCATCGCCATGGGAGGCGAATGGGGTCTGGGCAGCTCGCTTGCCATGGAATCCATTCCGCCGAGCGCGCGCGGCACGGTCTCGGGCATTCTGCAATGCGGCTATCCGGCCGGCTATCTGCTGGCCGCGGTTGTCTACGGGCTGCTCTACGGGCAGAAGATCGGCGACTTTACCTTCGGTTGGCGCGCCATGTTCCTCCTGAGTTTTCTGCCGGCGCTGGTTGTGCTGTTCATCCGCTCGCATGTACCGGAATCGCCGGCGTTCGTCGAAGGCCGCGCCCAGACACGACCCGGCCTCCTCGAAACGCTGCGGAAGCATTGGCGCATCGCGCTCTATGCGGTGGTGCTGATGATGTTTTTTAACTTCTTCAGCCATGGCACGCAGGACCTCTATCCGACCTTCCTGAAAAAGCAGCATGGCTTCGACACGCACACGGTGAGCTGGATCACCATCGTCGCCAATATCGGCGCCATCGTCGGCGGCCTGGCCTTCGGCGCGCTGTCCGAGAAGATCGGCCGCATCAACGCCATCACGCTCGCTTGTGTGATCGCCCTGCCGGCAATCCCGCTATGGGCCTACACGACCACACCCTTCATGCTGGCGATCGGCGCCTTCATCATGCAGGTCGCGGTGCAGGGCGCCTGGGGCGTCATCCCGGTGCATCTCAACGAATTGTCGCCGGGCTCGGTGCGGGCGACGCTGCCCGGCTTCATCTATCAGGCCGGCAACCTCGCCGCTTCTTATGGCGGTCCCTATCAGGCCGGCATCGCCGAAGCGCCGGGAGGCAGCTACGGCTATGCGCTGGCCCTGTTTGCCGGCGTGGTCGCCGTCTGCATCATCGTCGTCATCCGTTTCAGTCCGGAAAAGCGCGGCCAGGTGATGACCGTCCTCGGCTGAGGGTCTGTGTTCAACCCATCCTGAGCGCCGCGACGCCGGCAACGATGCCGAGCGCCGCGGCCGCGCGCCAGACGGTCATCTTCTCGCCCAGCGCCAGCACCGAGATCAGCATGGCGAATAGGATCGAGGTCTCGCGCAGCGACGCGACCGAGGCGATCGGCGCCTTGGTCATTGCCCACATCGCGATCCAATAGGCCGCGCCGCTGAGCACGCCGGTGAACAACCCGGCTTTCCAGTCGCGCGCCAACACAGGCAGCGACCGCGGCCCGCGAAAGAAGATGCACAGCACAAGCGCCCACGTCGCGTCGCAGACGAACAGCCAGGCCGCATAGCTTTGCGCGGTTGCCGCCAGCCGCGCGCCGCTGCCGTCTGACAGCGTATAGCTGGCGATGAAGATCGACGTGCCGAGCGCGAAGCCGACCGCGCGCAGATTGAGCTTCTCCAGATGCGCCCCGCCCCGAAAAGACATGACCAGCGTGCCCGCCGACAGAAGCACGATGCCGAGGATGGCGAACGGCGCCGGGATCTCGCCGATCAGGACGATGCCGCCGAGCGCCGAGAGCAATGGTGCGGTGCCGCGCGCCAGCGGATAGGTCTGGGCGAAATCACCGGCCTTGTAGGCGCCGATCAAGAAAGTGCGGTAGCCCATGTGGAAGATCACCGAGGCGAAGATGTAGGGCCAAACTTCGGCCTTTGGCACCTCGACGAAGGGAAGCGCGACCAGCGCCGCAAAGCCCATGCCGAGCGTCATCAGTGTGATCGACAGGAAGCGGTCGAGATGCACCTTGACCAACGCGTTCCAGATCGCATGCATGGCCGCCGCCGAAAGCACCGCCAGGACGACGAACAGTGTCATGCCTGCCTCACCTGCCCGCCAGGCCTGAGGCGATGCCCGGCATTTCCAGATCGATATCGATCCTGAGCGGGAAATGGTCGGACGCCACCTCGCCGATATCGGCGCTCACAGAACGCACCCGCCCGGCCAGCATGCCGCCGACGAAGCAATGATCGAGCCGTCGTTTCGCCAGCCTGCCGTCGATGATCTTTTCGTGGGTATGAAAGTCCGGCCCCTGCTCGCTGGCGACGGTCGCGGCGTCGACGAAGCCGTCGATATAGGCAGCGCCGCGATGGTAGGGCGTATTGCCGACGATGCGCCGGTATTCGGCGCTGCCCGGCTCCATGTTGAAGTCGCCCAGCCAGATCGCCGCCAACGGATTCTCCGGTTCCGG
The DNA here is from genome assembly GCF_006443065.1 of Mesorhizobium sp. B1-1-5. Lineage (NCBI taxonomy): Bacteria > Pseudomonadati > Pseudomonadota > Alphaproteobacteria > Hyphomicrobiales > Phyllobacteriaceae > Mesorhizobium > Mesorhizobium sp. B1-1-5. The sequence goes on from NZ_VFWS01000008.1 coordinate 56,569, forward strand.
CTGGCCGTTCGACCAATTGCGCTGCGGCTCGTCGTCGACGCCGCTCCAGGGGCCGCCGTCGGACGGCGCGCGGCGATGCTCGGCAAGCAGATAGTCTATCTGCTCCAGCCGCTCCTCGGCCGCGATGTGAGCGAGATGCAGCGAGAAAAAACGCACCGGTCCCGCCGGCGTGCGGATCATGCATTCCAGCGCCGCGTTGCGGGTGTTGAGCGGCCTCAGGGTGCGCCGCAGCGGCAAGGTGTGCAGGCGCGACCAGACGATTGGCAGCTTCGACAGCACCATCGTGCCGAATTGCCGCCGGCGGTTGACGACTCGGCCATCCCGCTTCTCGCTGGCATCCATGTCGAAGGCCGGGCCGTAGGCCCAGTAATAGCCGGGCAGCAAGCTGGACAGGATCTCGGGCTGGTCGTCCTCGTTGCTGCGCTGCCAATGCCGCTCCACCTCCTGCAGCGCGATGATGTCGGCGCCGTCCACCAGCCTGGCGCAGCGGCTGAGATCGTAGCGCCCGTCGCCGCCGTAGCCATACTGGATATTGTAGCTGATCAGCTTCATTGATTAACCGGCTCACTTCTGGTGATCGCAGTAGCGCCCCGCCCCTTGCGTTGCAATGGACCGGCGTGGCAAGCGGAATAGTCCAGTGGAAATCGGCGAACCGGCGCTCTAATAAGTCGTCAGCGGCTGGAAGCTTCCGGCGGGCGACGCCGCAAGTTCCGACCAGTCGATCTCCTCCTCCAGCCGGTGATAGGCTTCGTCGCCGATCGTGCCGTTGCTGCGCAGTTCCTCCAGCGTGTCGCGCTGCCGCTTGATGGCGTAGAGGCGCAACCGGTCGTATTCCGTCGCGGCCTGCGCGTCGTCGGGATTTTCGGCGATCCGCCGCTGCGCCTCATACTGCTCGCGCACGACGGCGGCAGCCGACGAGGTCTTGCGGCTCAGCACATCGAGCGCCGCCTGCATGATGGCGACGCGCGCCTCGGCCACCTCGCGGTCGATCGTCGTATCGCGCGGGAAATTGAGCCAGCGCAGCAGGACCTTCAGGCTCATGCCTTGCAGCACCAGCGTGCCGAGCACGACCGCGAAAGCGGCGAGCACAATCGGGTCACGCCCGGGAAAGCCGGCCGGCAAGGCAATGGCGGCGACCAGCGTCACCAGCCCCCGCATGCCGCACCAGCCGACAAGCACGGCACCCGCAAATGTCGGCGCATCCTGCTTTTCTTCCTCGCTGTCGTTGCGGGCAAACCATCGGATGATCGCGACGTATCCCGCCACCCAGACGAGGCGCGCCACGACGACGACGGCAAGAACCGTCGCGGCGAAGACGAATGCCTCGCCTTGCCCATCGCCGGCAAGCCGGCCGATGATCGACCGTGCCTGCAGGCCCATCAGCACGAACGCCAGCACGTTGAGCACGAACACCGCCGATTCCCAGACCGAATAGGCGCTGACGCGGCGTCTTGCCGACATGCGGCGCGGCGTGGTGCGCGCGATGGTGATGGCATAGACGACGATGGTGATGATGGCGGAGAGGCCGAGCTTGTCGGCAATGATCCAGACGGCGAAGGTTCCGGCGAACTGCACCACGGTGCTGCTTGCCGCGTCCTCGATGCGTGTCAGCGTGAGCCGCGACGCTCGGCCGAACAGATAGCCGGCGATAACACTGCCGACCGTTGCAAGCAGGATGACGGGCACTGCGTCTTTGAGCATGAGCGTGCCGATGGCGGCTGAAACCGATATCCGGTAGATCAGCAGCGCCGTGGCATCGTTGAGCAGGCTCTCGCCCTGCAGGATTGCAGTCAGACGGTGCGGCACCTTGAACTGATTGAGCACCGCGCTTGCGGCGACCGCGTCCGGCGGCGCGACGATGGCGCCGAGCGCGATCGCCGCCGCGATCGGCAGGCCGGCCATCTGCCAGCCGACAAAGGCAACGACCAACGCGGTGAAGACGACCGCGCCGAGCGCCAGCAGGGCAAGCGACAGCCGGTAGCGCTTCAGGTCGCGCAGCGAGGTGTCATACGCGGCATCGAGCAGCACCGGCGCGATGAACAGCGCCAGCGCCAGTTCCGGATCGATCTCGATCATCGGCGCGCCCGGCACGAAGGCAAGCCCAACTCCGGCAAGCGCCAGCAGCGACGGGTAAGGTACCTCCAGCCATCGCGATACCGCCGTCAGCGCGACGGCGATGAGAAGCAGGATCAGGGTAAGTTCGAACAGCGCCATGGCTCATCGTAGCGATGGAACCAGGCGTTTGGCACTGCAAAAGTGATGGTGAATGGTGAATGGTGAATGGTGAATGGTGAATGGGTATCATCAGAACATCTCGAGCACGTAAAGTGCTGATCGCCATTCACCATTTACTATTCACCATTCACTCTTTCCCTAGTGCAAAACCAGCATATCGCCGGACGAGAACGAAATGTCCGCCTTGTCGCCTACGACAGGCGGCGGCGTCGTGGAATTGTTGAAGGTATCGAGCGATACTGTGTTGCCGCCGATGCCGACGCGCACGCGGATGACTGAGCCAAGGAAATGCACTTCGGCGATCTCGCCTGAAAGGCTGGTGTCATGGCCGGGCTGGCGCCCCAGCGAGATGGCTTCAGGCCGCAGCGCCAGCGACAGCGTGTCGCCTGACTTCGAACCGTTGAGCTTGCCTTTCAGCGAGACTTCCTGCGAGTTGACTTGCACCTTGCCGGACGCGGCGTCGGTGACCTTGCCCTCCAGCACGTTGAGGGTGCCGACGAAATTGGCGACGAACTTGGTCGCCGGCCGATTGTAGATCTCGAACGGCGTGCCGACCTGCTCGGCCCTGCCGCCATACATCACCGCGATGCGGTCGGAGATCGACAGCGCCTCTTCCTGGTCATGCGTGACGAAGATGGTGGTGATGCCGAGCTTCTTCTGGATCGAGCGGATTTCCTCGCGCAGCGACACGCGCACCTTGGCGTCGAGCGCCGACAGCGGCTCGTCGAGCAAGAGCAGCTTCGGCTTCGGCGCAATCGCCCGCGCGAGCGCGATGCGCTGCTGCTGGCCGCCGGAAAGCTGATAGGGATAGCGATCGGCCATCTGCGGCAGCTTGATGATGTCGAGCATCTCGGCGACCCGCCTGTCGGCATCGGCCTTCGGCATGCCACCTACCTTCAGCCCGAAGGCGATGTTCTGCGCCACCGTCAGGTTCGGGAACAGCGCGTAGGCCTGGAACACCATGCCGACATTGCGCTGGTTGGGCTTCAGCCTGGTGATGTCCTTGCCGCCGATGACGATCTTGCCGGCCGAGGGCTCCTCGAAGCCGGCGACCATACGCAACACCGTGGTTTTGCCGCAGCCGGACGGCCCCAGGAACGAGACGAATTCGCCCGGCTCGACGTCGAGATTGAAATCCTCCACCACGGTGGTGGAACCGAAGGATTTTCGAACGTGCTGGATGGAGAGGAATGGGTCGGCCATGGCGTGGTTCTCTCGATCAATTTGGGCGGTTCGCCGATTTCGGCGCGAAGCGGGACAGGATCTGGATCAGCGACATGCAGCCCCAGGTGATGGCGAAGGCGATGATCGCAAGTGCAGCCGGCTCATAGGCACGATTGGCGCCGATATTCTGCAGATAAGGGCCGAATGCCGGCCGATTGAGCAGGCTTGCCATGGTGAATTCGCCGATGACGATGGCGAAGGTCAGGAAGGCACCCGACAGCACCGCGATGAGCACGTTGGGCAGGATGACGCGAGTGATGATCGTGCCCCAGCCGGCGCCGAGGATTTGGGCTGCTTCCGTCAGCGTTCTGACATCGATGGTACGAAGGCCTGTGTCGACGGCGCGGTACATATAGGGTAGCGCCAGCGTCGCATAGCCGATCACCAGCAAGGCGCTGGCGCCGAGATCGCTGGCCAGGAACGGCAGCGGCGAATTCGAGCCGTACATACGGATATAGCCGAAGACGATGACGATCGCCGGAATGACCAGCGGCAGCAGCGTGATGAATTCGACGATCGGCCTGATTTGAGGCAATCGGAGACGGATCCAGTAGGCGGCCGGCACCACGATCAGCACGCCGAGAATGATGGTGAAGATCGCGGCAACCACCGAATACAGGAACGTCGCCTGGAAGCGCGGATCGCCGAGCACGACTTGATAGGCGTCGAAGGAATGGACGCCGCGCCGCATGCGCAGCGAAAACTCGAACGTCGCCAGCAGCGGAATGAAGAAATAGGCCGTGCCTATACCGAAGACGACCCAGGCCCAGAATTTGCCCGACTTCATTTCAGCCACCTCTCGGAACGGGTCCGGAACCAGATGTAGAAGACATTCGCCAGTCCGGTGATGACGATCATGCCGAAGGCGATCGCGTAGCCGAGTTGCGGGTTGTGCAGCACGTCGCCGTTGATCTGCGAATAGAGCTTGATGGGGACGATGTTGAGCTGCGGACCGGCGAACGCATAGGCCGTCGCGATCGCGCCGAAGGCATTGGCGAACAGAAGGATGACGGTGCCGAGGAAGCTCGGAAACAACACCGGTATCACCACCATGCGCCAGTACTGCCACTGTGTGGCGCCAAGCGTCGCGGCAGCCTCGTTCCATTCCTTCTTCAAGCCGTCGATCGCCGGCACGATGATCACCACCATCAGCGGGATCTGAAAGAAGAGATAGACCACGATCAGCCCCCACGTGGTCAGGAAATTGAACCCCAGCGCATAGATGTTGAGGTTGAATATGTCGCGCAGCAGCACCGTCACGATGCCGACGCGGCCGAGCGTTGCTATGAACGCGAAGGCAAGCGGCAAGCCGGCAAAATTCGAGGCGACGCCCGAGAAGGTCAGCGTCGCGGAGCGCACCCAGCTGGGCAGGCCGCCGCGCACGATGGCGATGGCGATGGCCAATCCGGCGAAGGCGCCGACGATGGCCGACCAGAAGCTAATCTTGATCGAAACCCAATAGGAATTGGCGATCGAAGGATCGCTGACCAACTGCAGGACGTTGTCGAGCGTGAACCCGCCTTCCCCGGTCTGAAACGCGCCGATGACGAGATAAAGCGTCGGCATGATCAGGAACATCAGGGCGAAGACGAAGAACGGCGCCACGCCGATCCATTGCGTCGGCAGGCGGAAAGCAGTCGCTTCGGTCGGCGGCGCGGGCTTGGTGGCAACAGACTGATTTGAAAGCGATAGATCGGTCATGCCCGGGCACCGTCTTCGAGGGAAAGCCGGGCGGCCAGGCGGCCGCCCGGTGCATTTCAAGTCTTACTTGACGTTGGCGCCGACAGTGGCGTCCCAGTTCTTGCTGATGGCTTCCTTGGCCTTGCCCTGCTCGTCGAGCGTCGGGAAAGCCGCCGAGGCATAGGACTCAGCCGGCGGCAGCTTGGCCAGCACGTCCGCCGGGATCTTGCCGTTCTTGGCGAGATCGTTGAAACGGATCGGGTGGCAATAGCCCTTCAGCCAGCCGACCTGGCCTTCGTCGGAATAGAGATACTCCATCCACAGCTTCGCGGCATTCGGATGCGGCGCGAAGGCGCTGATCGCCTGCACATAGACGCCGGCGACGACGCCGGTCTTAGGCACGATCACGTCGACGGGCGGGTTGCCCTTCAGCGTGTCGCGGCCGGCGAGCGCGTTGTAGTCCCAGTTGATCAGGATCGGCGTCTGGCCCTGAGCCAGGGTCGCCGGCTTGCCGACGACCGGAACGAAGTTGCCGGCGGCGTTGAGCTTCTTGAAGAACTCGAGGCCGGCTTTCCCGGCAGCTTCGCCAGCGGCGGCACCCGACGACAGGCCGGAGGCATAGACCGCCTGGATGGCCTGGTTCGACGCGCGCGGGTCACCGGCGAGCGCGACCGAATTGGCGAATTCCGGCTTCTGCAGGTCGGCCCAGTCGGTCGGCGATTCCTTGACCAGGTCCTTGTTCACCATGAACGACAGCACGCCGTAGTAATCGCCATACCAGGCACCATCGGCATCCTTGGCGCTGTCCGGGATCGAGTCCCAGGTCGACACCTTGTAAGGCATCAGCAGGCCGTCGGCCTTGGCGGTCGGGCCGAAGGACAGGCCGACGTCGATGACGTCGGGCGCCTGCGGACCCTTGTTGTCCTTATTGGCCTTGATCGCCTCGACCTCGTCGCCCGAGCCGGCGTCGGGATTGAGCTCGTTGATGGTGATCCCCGGATACTTAGCCTTGAAACCGTCGATCACTGCCCCGTAGCCACACCAGTCATGCGGAAGCGCGATGGTGGTGAGCTGGCCTTCAGCCTTCGCGGCCTTGACGAGATCGTCCAGCGAATCCGCGGACGAAATCACCGTCGACGCAAAGAGCGCCGCGGCCGAGAGGGAAAGCACTTTCCCCGTGAACTTGAACATGTGTTCTCTCCGTTGAACTGGCGCGTTTAAGCGCCTGCGATGCGGGTATCGTTTTCGTGTGACAGCCGGATGAAGGCTTTTTGAAACCCGATCCCCGCGGCGAAAAAAGTTAACTCTTTTTAACGGACTGTAGCAATTAGCCCGCGCTTAATTTTCCGGCTAATGGTTATTCACCTTGCCCTTTGCCCTCTCCCTTCCCCTTTGGAACGCCTCTTCAGTCAACTCTTCGGCATTGAAAGCCGGCTCTCAGACGGAGCCGGCGATCGCATTTTCGAGCAGCGTCAGCGCCGCCTTCTTGGTGAGCTTGACCGGGTTGCCGCTGGCGGTCGGGTCGACTACCGCCATGTCGGCGATCAGCGTCTTGCGCTTCTTGTCCATGTCGAGGCCCTTGATCAGGCCGGGCAACGCATGCGGCACCTTGAGCTCCTTGCGCAGCTTGACGATCGCCTTGGCGAAGCCGTCGAAGCCGCCCTTGATGCCGCAATAGGCGGCGAGCCTGGCGATACGGTCGTCGATCGCCTCGCGGTTGAAGGCCAGCACATAAGGCATGAACACGGCATTGGTCATGCCATGGTGGGTGTCGTAGAGCGCGCCGATCGGATGCGACAGCGAATGGATTGCGCCCAGCCCCTTCTGGAAGGCGGCGGCGCCCATGGCGGCGGCGCTCATCATATGGGCCCGGGCAACCAGATCCTTGCCGTTGGCGAAAGCCTTGGGCAGGTTCTCGAACACCAGCCTTATGCCTTCCACCGCGATGCCGTCGGCCATCGGATGGTAGCCCGGCGCGCAATAGGCTTCCAGGCAATGCGCGAGCGCATCCATGCCGGTGCCGGCGGTGATGAAGGACGGCATGCCGACCGACAGCTCCGGATCGGCAATGACGATCGCCGGCAAAAGCTTCGGATGGAAGATGACCTTCTTGGTGTGGGTCTCCTCGTTGGTGATGACGCCGGCGCGGCCGACCTCGGAGCCGGTTCCCGCCGTGGTCGGCACCGCGATGATCGGCGCGATCGCGTCCGAGTTGGCCCTGGTCCACCAGTCGCCGACATCCTCGAAATCCCATACCGGGCGCGTTTGACCGGCCTGGAAGGCGATAAGCTTGCCGAGGTCGAGCGCCGAGCCGCCGCCGAAGGCGATGACGCCGTCATGCTTGCCCTTCTTGAACACGGCGATGCCTGCGGTGAGGTTGGACTCGACCGGATTCGGCTTCACCTCCGAAAACACGCCGTAGGGGACCTTGGCATCGTCGAGGATCTTCAGCGTCGAGGCGACGACCGGAAGTTTTGCCAGGCCCGGGTCGGTGACGAAGAGCGGGCGCCTGATGCCCGTGGCAGCCAGCACGTCCGGCAGTTCCTTGATGCGCCCGGCGCCGAAACGGACGGTGGTGGGGTAGTTCCATTTGGAGATCAGCTTGGACATGTCTTGTCTTTCAAAAAGTCAGATTGCTTCGCGCAGGTGATAGGATTTCGGCCGGGTCAGGTTGTCGTAGCCGATGGCCGAGAGCGCGGCGCCCTTGCCGGTGTCCTTGACGCCGGTCCAGACCAGCGCCGGGTCGAGATAGTCGCAGCGGTTCATGAACACCGTGCCGGTTTCGACGCGGTCGCCGATGGCCGCCGCGCGCTCCGTGTCTCGCGTCCAGATCGAGGCGGTCAGCCCGTAGGGGCTGTCGTTCATCAGCGCGATCGCCTCCTCGTCATTGCGCACCTTCATGATGCCGACGATCGGCCCAAAACTTTCCTCGCGCATGACGCTCATCTGGTGGTCGACCCCGGTCAGCACTTCCGGCGCCAGATAGGGCGAGCCTGGCCTGTCATTCTCGACCTTCATGTCGATATGCGCCTTGGCGCCCTTGCGCAGCGCCTCGGCTTTTTGCTCGCGGATCAGATCGGCGAAGCGTGGCTGCGCCATCGGCCCCATGGTCGTCGCCTGCTCCAGCGGATTGCCGACGACATAATTCCTGGTTTCGGCGACAAAACCCTCGACGAACTCGTCATAGACCTTCTCATGCACATAGACGCGCTCGATGCCGCAGCAGCACTGGCCCGAATTGAAGAAGGCGCCGTCGACCAGATTGGCAACCGCATGATCCATCTTGGCGTCGGGCAGCACATAGGCGGGATCCTTGCCGCCGAGCTCGAGGCCGAGCGTCATGAAGGTGCCGGCCGCGGCCTTCTCGATGGCGCGGCCGCCGCCGACCGAGCCGGTGAAATTGACATGGTCGATCTTGCCGGAGCCGAGCAGCTTCTCGGTCTGGGCGTGGTTCATGACCAGGTTCTGGAACAGCCCCTTTGGCAGGCCGGCCTTATCGAAAGCCTGCTGGAAGCGCTCGCCGACCAGCAACGTCTGCGCGGCATGTTTGAGGATAACGGCACTGCCCGCCATCAATGCCGGCACGATCGTGTTGACCGCGGTGAGATACGGGTAGTTCCAAGGCGCGATCACCAGGACGACCCCGAGCGGCACCTTCTTCACATAGCGGCGGAAGCCGTCCTTCGGGTTGGACGCCATCACCGGCTTCAGCGCGGCTTCGGCGATCTCGACCATATAGTTGGTGCGTTCCTTGACGCCGCCGAACTCGCCGCCATAGCGCACCGGCCGGCCCATCTGCCAGGCGATCTCGGGCATGATCTCGTCGATCATCGCAACCAGGGCTTCCAGCATTGCCAACATGTATTTGCCGCGCTCGACGACCGGCGTCTCGGCCCATTTTTCTTGCGCCGCCCTGGCGCGCTCGACCGCCGCGTTGATCGCCTGGTCGCTCGCGACCGGCCGCTCCGCATAGATCGAGCCGTCGATGGGGGATTTGAGTTTCACGGTTTCCAATTAAACGCTCTCCAGTTTGTCAGCAGGCAATGGCTCGAACGTGGCCCTGGGCTGCATAAGCCAGAATGGCCCGGTCTCGCGTTATGATCGTCTGATCGCGCTCTCTTGCAGTGGCTATGAGCATCCGGTCGACGGGATCGTTGTGCACCGTGCCAGGAAGATGGGACGCAGCCACAAGGATGCGGGGAGTGACGCCTTCCACCGTAACGGCCGCCGCCTCCACGAACTCTTCGAACCAGCGTTCGGGAGTCCTGATGGAGGGCAGCCTGCCTTTTGAGATCAGCATTCCGATTTCCCAAGCCGACATGACCGAGACAGCGATCGTACAGGCGTTCTTTCGTGCACGGTTCACCGCTTCAATCGCCGTTTTGGTGACCGGCTGCCGCGCCGACGACCAAAGCACGAAGCAGGTATCAAGCAGCAGCCCGTCATCTGTCATACACTTTGCCCCAGTCGGGATCCGCGGGGGCGGCGTAGTCAACTTCGGGAAGCAGCTTCAGCGTTCCGGCCATGCATCCAAACAAAGGGTCTGCGCCTGGAGGCGGCACGACATAGTTTTCCTTCACGTCGGTATCGTTGTTGAAATCCACATGCCCCTCCATGAAACCCGGTTCGCTTTCCAGCGCAGGGCGAGGCTTTGCGTCCGCAGGGTCGGATGAAGAACCCAGGTGGACCAATATCTCGCTGACGGGCCGATCGAAAACTTCCGCGATCTTGCGTATTTCATCGACTTGCATACGCCGTTCGCCGTTGAAGGTTCGCGACAGCGCGCTGTAGTGCATGCCCAAGCGGACGGCCATGCTGCGAACCGTTAGTTTGCGCTCCCTCATCCTGCTCATGAACCATGCCTTGTCGATGCCAGGCCTGCTTTCCGACAACGTCGCCTCCATGTTGCGGTGCTATAATAGCAACATATTGCGAAAATGACAACACCGTCAATACCGCTCAAAGCCCCTGTGCAGCTCCCAATCCGTGATGCGGCGGTCATATTCGAACTGCTCCCAGCGGGCGGTGTGCACATAATGCTCGATCACGTCGTCGCCGAAGGCGTGCTTCAGCATCTTGGACTTCGAAAGCGTCTCGGTGGCGTCGCGCAAAGTCTTCGGAATCTCGGGCAGGCGCGAGGCCTGATAGGCGTCGCCGACGAACGGCTTCTGCAGCTCCAGCTTCTCGTCGATGCCGGCGAGGCCGGACGCGATCAGAGCGGCGAAGGCGAGATACGGATTGAGATCGGCGCCGCCGATGCGGCATTCCATGCGGATGCCCTTGGTGCCCTCGCCGCACAGCCGGAAGCCGGCGGTGCGGTTGTCCTCGCTCCACATGATCTTGGTCGGCGCGAAGGTTCCGGCCTGGAAGCGCTTGTAGGAATTGATGTAGGGCGCCAGGAACCAGGTGAATTCCTTCGCGTATTTGAGCTGGCCGGCCGCCCATTGCTGGCCGAGGCTCGACAGCGTCCAGTCGGCCTTCTTGTCGAAGAACAGCGGCGTCTTGCCGTCCGCGCTCCACAGCGAATTGTGGATGTGGCTGGAATTGCCGGCGAGCCCGTAATTGTACTTGGCCATGAAGGAGATGGCCTTGCCCTCGGAATCGGCGATCTCCTTGGCGCCGTTCTTCAGGATGACGTGGCGGTCGGCCATCTCGAGCGCTTCGGCATAGCGCACATTGATCTCTTCCTGGCCGGGTCCCCACTCGCCCTTGGAATTCTCGATCGGGATGCCGGCGGCCTCCATCTCGTTGCGAAGCCGGCGCATGACGCCTTCTTCCTTGCTGGTGATGCCGATCTGGTAGTCGCCGATATAGGGCGAGGCGCTGTCGAGCCCCTGCCAGTGCTTCTTGCGCGCGGAATCGTAGGTTTCGCTGAACAGGTAGAATTCGAGCTCTGAGGCGAAATAGCCGATATAGCCGCGCTCCTGCAGGCGCTTGACCTGCTTCTTCAGGATCGCGCGCGGCGAGTGCGCCAAATCCTCATGGTCGTGATGGTCGAGCACGTCGCAGATGACCAGCGCCGTCTTCTCCAGCCACGGAATGCGCCGCAGCGTCGACAGGTCCGGCTTCATGACGAAGTCGCCATAGCCCTTCGACCAACTCGCCGCCTTGTAGCCCGGCACCGGCTCCATATCGATGTCGCAGGCCAAGAGATAGTTGCAGCCATGCGTCTCGCCATGCGCGGAATCGACGAAATACTGAGCCAGGAAGCGTTTGCCCGAGAGCCGGCCCTGCATGTCGACGATGCAGGCCAGCACCGTGTCGATCTCGCCGTTCGAGACCGCTTTCTTCAACTGATCGAACGAGAAATTCCCGGCCATTCCTTTGGCACTCCAGCGCTTGTCGATTGAAAGGGAGAAACAAAACCATGGCCGGCATTGCGCCGGCCATGGTCATGATGCGAAGTATCAGTGGCCGGTCTCGCCGACCGCCACTTCGGCTGCCGCAATTTCCGCCTGACGGCGAGCAATATCGGCCCCGATCGGCGGGCCTTTGAACCGCTTGGATTCTATGCCGAACCACAGCACCGCAAGAAGGATGATCAAGCCGATGGCATAGTTGATCAAGATATCGAAGGGCGGCTGGATACCGGCATACATCAGGATCAGCACGCCGAGGATGGTGATGATCGCGAACGGCTTGGACCACATGCCCAGACGGAACGGACCGAATTCGGTCCAGCTCTTGCCTTCCGCAAAAAGGCCAGCCGCCACCGGCATCGCATAGGACACATAGAGAAACAGCGCGCAGCCGGCCGCCAAAGCCGCGAAAGCCGGCGAGTAAAGCGTCGCTGCGACCGAGAGGACCGCTCCAAGCCAGATAGCCGCCACCGGCGTGCGCCATGTCGGGCTGACGGTTTTCCACATGGAGGAGCCTGGCAGGCCGCCATCACGCGCGAAGGCGAATATCATGCGCGAGGTGGAGGTCAGTCCGGCCAGCGCGCAGATGTAGTTTGCTACCACGATCGCGATGGCGATGATGCTCTTCAACCAAAACGGCGCCGGCAGGTTGTTGAAGAGGTTGAACCAGGCGTTGCCACCATCCTTGGCGGTAGCGGCCAGGTCCGGGCTTGCCAGCACGAAGGAGACGGCCATGACGAAGCCGAAGATCAATGACCAGAGAACCGAATGGATCATGCCGCGCGGCACTGCCACCCGGGCGTTGTGGGTCTCCTCCGAGGTATGGGCGGAGGCGTCAAAACCGGTGATGGTGTATAGTGGATAGAGAAGACCGATCAGGAAGGCGACCAGCGCCGTCCGTGCAGTCGGCACATAGCCGCCACCCGCATCGCCCGTGTTGTTGACGAAGGTGGTCAGTCGCGAGAAATCCCAGCTCGCGCCCCAGATCAGGAACATCGCGGTCAACACCACTGCGACGACCAGGATGAGATAGCCCGAAAAGTCGGTCAACGCGGTGGTCAACTTGATGCCGAAATGGTTGAATAGCGCCTGCGTCACCGTGATGATCACGACCCCGATCACCTGCTCCTGATAACCCCAAGCCGACACATCGTGGCCGAACACGCCGGCCCAGACGAGGTCCTTGAAGAGCGCATAGACGCCGACATTGACCGAGGCGACAACGAAGATCAGTCCAAGCAGGTTGATCCATGCCGTGGCCCAGCCCCAGCCACGTCCGCCAAGGATTGAGGACCAGTGGTAAAGACCGCCCGCGGTCGGATAGGCTGAGCCGATCTGGCCGAGGGAGGCGGCGACGACGAGCGCGAAAACGCCGCCGATGGCCCAGCCGATAGTCGCCTCGAAACCGCTGCCGGTGGCCATGGCCAGCGGGAACGAGGTGATGCCACCCGCCAGGATGCAAATGATCGAGAAGGAAATGGCAAAATTGGAGAAGCCGCTCATGCGGCGAGCCAATTCCTGGGCGTATCCCATGCTGTGAAGGACTTTTACGTCCTCGGACTTGTCGAATTCTTCAGGTCTCATTTTGGAAGTCCCCTATCTGGTTCTTAGCTGGCCGATTGTACTGACTTTCCCATTGCGCGTTGTCGGGAACCCCTGGCCTCGTCGGGCTCCAGATTCGAGAATATGCCGGTGAGCAGATCCGCCCACTTCCGCTGCCCGGTCTCGCCGGAGATTTCGTCGTTGCGGATTTCGATCATCGCGCAGGCAAGGCCGCGCGAACGCGCGTGCCGTTCCAGCGTGAAATAGACGCGGTCGGCCGGCGAATAGGGTTCGTTGACGCCGACGGTGACGCCGGAGAGCCGCTGCAGCGCCGATATCAGCGGCGCCGCCAACCGGCGATCCTCGTCATGGATGATGCCGATATGCCATGGCCGGCTCTTGCCCTTATAGACCGGCGTGAAGGAGTGCACCGACACCAGCCGCGTCTCCTGGCCACGCGCCAGCCGCTCGTCGATGGTCTGCGCGATCGTGTCGTGGAACGGGCGCCAGGCAAGGTCGATGCGCGCCGCGCGCTGCTTGTCGGATAGATCTGTGTTCCCCGGGATGGCCGTCGTCTCGCTAATCGGCGGCACGAGGTCCGGCGCGTCGAGCGGCCGGTTGCAATCGATGACGAGCCGCGACACGCGGGTCTCGATCAAGGTGGCATCGAGCGCTTCGGCCATGCGGCGGGCGACGGGAAGCGCGCCGGGGTCCCAGGCGATATGACGCGAGAGATCCTCGGCCGGCAGGCCGAGCGTGCCGAACTCGGCGGGCAGGACGTTGGAAGCGTGGTCGCAGGTGAAGACGAAGGGGCTTGAGCCGCCGGGGTTCGTCACCCTTACGGTTTCAGACGGTGCAAGGCTGGTGGGCCGTGCTCTCTCCATACTGCCGTCCCCTGGGGGGCGCTGTATCGAATGTTACGTATTTTGTCTCATTGCGTCCCTATGAATGATTTCATACAGTTTGACCGGCTTTGTCAAACGCGAATTCGGGAAAACGGCGGCGACGGGCGAACAGGCGGGGGAAAACCATGATTTCCAGCATTGCCGAACTGATCTCGGACCGCATCGGGACGATGCCGGCCGGCGAGCGCCGCGCCGCGCAGACGCTGATTGCCAACTATCCCTTGACCGGGCTGAAGACGGTCGCCGAATTCTCGGCCGCGGCCGGCGTCTCGTCGCCGACGATCCTGCGCTTTGTCGCCAGGCTCGGCTTCCAGAACTACCCTGAATTCCAGTCGGCGCTGCAGGATGAGTTGGCGGCGCAATTGCAGTCGCCCGCTTCGCGCACGCTCAATCCAAGCTCGGTCGGCGGCGCCGTCTCGCCGATGCTCGAGGCAACGCTCGACAACATGCGCGAGACCTTTCGCCACCTCACGGACAGACAGCTGGCCGACATTGCCACGAGACTTGCCGAGCGGCGCGGCAAGACCTTCCTGATCGGCGGCCGTTTCACCGATCCGCTGGCGCGCTACATGGCCGCTCACCTGGCCATCATCCAGCCGGATGTCTATCACCTCGCCGGCCAGGAGAGCATCTGGCGCGACCGGCTGATCGACATGGGCAAGCGCGACGTCCTGGTGATCTTCGACATCCGCCGCTACCAGGAAAGTCTCGTCCGGTTCGCCGAGAAGGCCCATCACCGCGGCGTGCAGATTATTCTTTTCACCGACCAGTGGCTTTCGCCGATCGCCCGCTTCGCCCGCCACGTGATCGCCGGGCGCACCGCCGTGCCCTCGGCCTGGGATTCGTCCGCCGCACTCTTCGTCGTCGCTGAAACGCTGATCGCCGCCGTGACGAGGCAATTGGAAGCCGCCGGCGCCAAGCGCATGCGAGACCTGGAGAGCTTGCGCTAGAGCCGGATGATTTCAGGTCGGACAAACCTGAAATCTGAGTCCGTCTCTAAGCCGCCTAAATCAACGCGGGACCAGCCGAGCAGCTACTTTACGATCCTGCCCTCGATCGACCAGCGCGCTGCCAAAAAGTTCAGCACGGCGGCGACCACGACGCCGATGATCTTGGCCGGCCAGACGCCGACGGCTCCCGCAAGGGCGGCGATCGACAGGCTCGAAACGCCGAGCGAAATCAGCGCTCCGAGCGAGACGAAGCGCAGGAAGGAATGGTGCAGCCGGATGCCCGGGTCCCGTTCGAACGACCAGAGGCGGTTCGCCACGAAGGAGAAGAGCACCGCCACGAACCAAGCGCCGACATTGGCGGCCAAAGCCGGCACCGCGAGCTCGAGCAGCGCGAAGAATGCGGTGAGGTCGATGCCGGTGTTGACCAGCCCGACCAAGGCGAAGCGGACGACCTTGTTGCTGGTCGAACGCCGCGGCTGGCCGGCGCTCATGCTTTGCCGTCCATGACGCGCACTCCGGCCCGTTCGAGGCTGGCGCCGAAATCCTCAGAACTCAAAACCGTGAACTCGACCTCACGCGCGCCCTGCATCGGGTCTCGCGCCCGTAAAATGTCATCGACTTGGCCCGGATGGCACATGAACACCCCTGGTTCGGGCAAGGTGTCGACCGCGGCGCGCAGCGTCGGAGCGAATTTTTGCGGCTGCCGCCAGTCATAGATGCCGCAGAGCGGCGTCATGACGTTGAAGCCCGCCCGTTGCATCGAACTGTTGAAGCCCGCGGCCAGCGTGGCGATCGCCGCGATCTTGGCCGCCGCTGCATCCAGGCCGGGAAGCCCGGGCGCGCCGCGCAGCGCCGGCTTGTGTGCGCTGCCTCCAAACCGGGCGAGCAACCAATTCCGTACCACGGGAAGAAAATGCACATGCTGGTGCCCGTCGATGTGATCCGGCGGGCCGGCCAGCGCTTCGGTGAAGCGGTCATACTGGGCGTCGAGCTCGGCATGAACGTCCCGCTCGTCGATGCGCCCGCGCCGCACCGGCAGCGCAAGAGAGGCAAGCCCGGGCAACTTGCCGTCTCGCGCCAGGCTGGACGAACCGGTTGCAGCTATCTGATCGGTGAGGGTCAGGTGCAGCCCGATGGCGACCCGTTGACGCAACGGCCTGATGCGCGCCGCCGCCTCTTCCCATTCGGCAAACCCGGTCATGCAACTGGTCCCGGTCAGGCGGCCGCGCTCGATGAGGTCGAGGATCGCGCTCGATACCCCCGGCGCAAGCCCGTAATCGTCGGCGATCAGGCGGATCGGCCGGGTCATTTGCCGGGAGCAACCTGCTCGGCGGCATTGCCATGCAGCACGTCGCGCACGATATAGACGGGCCGGTCCTTGCTTTCGCTGAGCGTGACCCAGACATATTCGCCGATCAGGCCGAGCAGCGCCAGGTTGAGGCCTCCAAAAAGCACGACGGCGACCATGATGCTGGGGTAGCCAGGCACGGCGATGCCATAGAACAGCACCTCGAAGAGCACCTTTACGCCATAGGCCAGGCCTGCGAATGCCGCCAGCAATCCGATGAGGCTGATGACGCGCAGCGGGATCACGGAAAACGAGGTGAACCCTTCAAGCGAGAACGCGATCAGGTTGAACCTGGTCCATTTCGACGTGCCGCCGCCGCGGTTTTCCGGCGAGTAAAGCACAGCCTTCTGGCGGAAGCCGGCCCAGGCGAACAGACCCTTGTTAAAGCGGCGCTTGTCGCGCACGCTGGTCAAGGCACGCGCCACCGCGCCGCGCATGACACGGAAATCTCCGGCATTCTCGGGAATATCGAAGCGCTGGCTGCTGTTGATCAGCCTGTAGAAGAGCCGCGCCAGCTGGCTGCGCCGCCAGCTCCCCTCGCGCCGGTCGTTCTGTGCGTAGACGACATCGATCTGCGGATGCTCGACCAGCTCGCCGATCATCCTCAGGCTGATATCCACGGAATGCTGGAGGTCGGAGTCCATGATCAGGACCATGTCGCCACGGGAATGGTCGAGCCCGGCGAGCACCGCCGCTTCCTTGCCGAAATTGCGGCTGAGCCGCACGATCTCCCAGGAGCCGGAGAGCGCGGCCGCGAACGTCTCGGCGCTGCCGTCGCGGCTGCCGTCGTCGACGAGTATCTTGCGGACCGTCATGCCGAAGCGCTCCGCCACAGCCACTTCCAGCCTGTCGAGCAGCCGGACAAACGCGATGGCGGATTCGGCCTCGTTGAAGAACGGCGCGATGATGTCGAGCATCTCAGCCATGCGCGACGGCTCCGGCGGCAGGCGCCTTCTGTCTGTCTTGCGTCCAGAACCAGCCGACGAGCACGCAGGCAATTATGCTGATGCTGATCGGCCGGAACCATAGGTGGAAGAAATCGTGCAGTCGCAGGTCGACACTGGTCAGTCCGGTGACGAAGAGAAGCGTGGCTAACAACCAGCACATAGCCCTGGCTCCCTTCTCCCGCCAAAGCAAGGCGATGGAAAGACCGGCAGGCACCGCCACCATGGCGTAAGTGTTCTGCTCGACCCGCGGATTGAAGACGCACATGTAGAATGCCGCGGCGAGGAAGACGGCGAGTCCGCTGATGTTGGCGTCCAGCCTGCGATCGAGCTGGAGCACCAGCCAAAGCGTGAGCAAACCCGCGACGACGCGTACGATCGTCGCGTCAAACTCGGAAATCGGGATGCCAAATCGCATGAAAGGCGCCGTGAAGTCGGCCGGAACGAAGGGGCCGGTCGGGTCCACCGTCATCGAAGTCAGAAGCCGGAAGAAATCATGATATTGCGCGTTGACGTAGTCAGTCGACGCAAAGCCATAGGGTATGGCGAGTGCGACGAGCACCGCCAGCACCAGCATCGGTATCAGCCGGGGACGCAGCGCCCCCGCCAGAAGCAGCATGATGATCGCGGTCGGCTTGGCAATGATCGCAAGCATGGCCCAGAAGAAGGTTTCGGCCCGGCGCCCCTCAACTGTCGACAGCGTGAGGAACCAGCACGCCCCTGTGAGCAGGATCGTCGCCTGGCCATTGCGAAGCGCTGCCAGCGCCATCGGCAAGGCAAGAAAAAGACCCAAGGACAGCAGCCATGTCTGCTCCTCGCCGCCAAGCTTGCGCACCTGACGCATTGCGGCAAATGTCAGGACGCCGAAGCCCAGCACGTGCCACAAAATATTGCCCAGATAGGGCCCGAGCTTCAGCAGGGGAACATAGAGGACGGCGAAGGCGGGAGCGTATAGATACCCCATGGCAACTTCGACCTGATACAGCGGCTGGCGATCCAGAAAAGCTTCACTGCCATGCCTGTAGATATGGACCACCGAACGCGCATCGGGCGACCATAGCGCCAGACCAAGCACAAGCAGAAACGACCCGGCCCAAAGCCAAAGACCCAAACGGTCGAAAACCGGCTTGGTTACCATCATAGCGCACCCCGCGTTCCGACCAGGACGGCTTTCCCATCGCCGCCTGGTTTTCCACCGCCGGCGAGATATCACATCGAATGGAATAAAACATCCGAACGTGGCTGTTACCGGCGCAAGGACGGCGCAACAGCGGCTTTTTTCCGCCGCCGTCTGGTCGATCACAGCTTTGTGTTCAAGGCATTGGTCTGGTCTGAACGGCTGCGATCGGCGCTCGGATTGCCTCACGGCCTGATGAACACCTTTCCGTTTGGCTTGGCGAGCTCGGCCGGCAGCCTCGCCATCGCTTCGTCGAGCGGCACGACCGCGGTGACGTCGGTCGACCAGCGTCCATCGGAAAAGCGCTTCTGCGCTTCCAGCACCGCCGGGCCCAGCCTGTCGCGGAACTGGCGCATCCATTCGGCCAGCCAGAACCCTTCGACGCGCTTGTGCTGGAAGATCAGTTGGCCGGGCTCGCGGATCACCGTCGGCTCGGCGCCGAGCCTTCCATAGACGATCCAGCGCGCGCGTTTCGGCATGGCATTGAAGACGGTCGAAGCCAGCGGGCCGGTGACCGCGTCGAGGAAGATGCGCGGCTGCTCGGTCTTCATCGCCTCGCGCAACGCCGCCTCGAAATCCGCCGCTTTCTCGTTGAGCACATGGGCGGCGCCGAGCTCCTTCAAAAGCGGGATCTGCTCGTCGCGACGCACGGTGACGATCGGGCGGAAACCTTCCTCCTTCGCCAACCCGATGATCAGCTTGCTGAGCTGGCTGGCGCCCGCGGTCATGATGAAGGATTTTTCGCCCTCCTCCCTGACGATGTCGAACATGGCCAAGGCCGTCAGCGGATTGACGATCATCGCTGCGCCGTCCTCATCGCGCACGGTGTCGAGAAGCGGAATGCAGGACGCGGCCTCGGCAACCGCATAATCCGCCCATGCGCCCCAGTTCGACACGCCGGTGGCGAAGGCGACGCGTTTTCCTGCAAGGCTCCTTGCATAGGGGTCGTCGCCCGTGGCGACGACGATGCCGACGCCTTCGAAGCCCGCCGGCCGGCCCTTTACCCGCGGCTGGCCGTACTGGCCCTTGATGAAGGCGATGTCGGACGGGTTGATCGAGGCGAGGCTGACCTTGACCAGCGCCTGCGACGGCCCGGGCGCCGGCACCGCAATGCTGCCGGGCTGGAGGTAAGCCTCCATCGCCTCCAGCGCGGCCGCCGAGGGCGTCCTGGTGTAACCGTCGCCGACAAGCAGCAGGCCCTGCATTTGCGAAGGAAGCGTCATGGCCGTCAGACCTTCTCCTGCGTGTATTTCTTCAGTTCCGTGCGTGCCACCTGCCGCCGGTGCACCGCGTCCGGCCCGTCGGCCAGCCGCAGCGTCCTCAAATGCGCCCACGAGCGGGCGAGCGGCGTGTCCTGGCTGATGCCTTGCGCGCCGAACATCTGCACCGCCTCGTCCGTGACTTTCAGCGCGACGCGCGGCGCCACCACCTTGATCTGGCTGATCCAGGGCGCGGCGGCGCGAGTGTCCCCCTGATCGATCATCCAGGCAGCCTTGAGGCATAAGAGCCTCGCCATCTCGATCTCCATCCGGCATTCGGCGATGATGTCGAAATTGCCGCCGAGCTTTGCCAGCGGCTGGCCGAAGGCCTCGCGCCGCACCGAGCGTTGGCACAGCATCTCCAGCGCCATCTCGGCCTGGCCGATCGCGCGCATGCAGTGATGGATGCGGCCAGGCCCCAGCCGCCCCTGCGCGATCTCGAACCCTCTGCCCTCGCCGAGGATCAGGTTCGCCGCCGGCAACCGTACATTGTCGAATCTCAGATGCATGTGGCCGTGCGGCGCGTCGTCATCGCCATAGACCTGCATGGGCCGCAGCTTGGCGATGCCCTTGCTGTCGGAGGGCACCAGGATCATCGAATGCCGGCGATGTCGCGGATCCTCGTCCGAGCCGGTCCTGACCATGACGATATAGATGGCGCAGCGCGGATCTCCCGCTCCGGAAGCCCACCATTTCTCGCCGTTCAGCACATAGTCGTCGCCTTGCCGCTCGCAGCGCATCGAAATATTCGTCGCGTCAGAAGACGCGACGTCGGGCTCGGTCATCAGATAGGCCGAGCGTATTTTCCCCTCGAGCAACGGCTCCAGCCAGTCGCGCTTGTGCGCTTCCGATCCGTAACGCGCCAGCACCTCCATGTTGCCGGTGTCGGGCGCCGAGCAGTTGAAGGTCTCGGCGCCGAGATGCGCCTTGCCCATCTCTTCGGCCAGATAGGCGTATTCGACGGTGGAAAGGCCGTAGCCGCGCTTGGAATCGGTGAGCCAGAAGTTCCACAGCCCGCGCTCCCGCGCCGTCTTCTTCAGGCCTTCCAGGATTTCCATCTGCCTGGCCGTATAGGTCCAGCGGTCGCCATTCTTGCCGACTTCGGCGAGGAACTCTTCGCCGAGCGGCGCTATCTCGTCGCTCACCATCGCCGCCACGCGCTGATGGATTGGCTTCAGCCGCTCGGTCATGCCGAGATTCATGTCCGTCATCGCTTCCGGCCTTTCCGAAGATAAATCTTTACGCGTGGCAAGGATGACCGTACTTCGGCTAGCCTTGTCAACGCGAGTCCTTGGGCGAGTCCCGGCCGGCCGGATGCGGAGAAACACGATGAGCTATCTGGACAAGCTGTTCTCGGTCGCCGGCAAGACCGCGCTGGTGACCGGTGCGGCGACCGGCATCGGCCGCATGGTGGCGACCGGGCTGATACGCGCCGGCGCGCAGGTGATGATCGCCTCGCGCAAGGGTGAGGATTGCGCGAAAGTCGCCAACGAATTGAACGCGCTTGGCGGCTCGGGCCATGCCGAGGGCTTTGCCGGCGACGTGTCCAGCGAAGCGGGCATCGCCGCTT
Organism: Mesorhizobium sp. B1-1-5; assembly: GCF_006443065.1. NCBI lineage: Bacteria > Pseudomonadati > Pseudomonadota > Alphaproteobacteria > Hyphomicrobiales > Phyllobacteriaceae > Mesorhizobium > Mesorhizobium sp. B1-1-5. The sequence continues at coordinate 77,762 of NZ_VFWS01000008.1, forward strand.
TGGTCGCCGAGGTCAAGGAGCGCACGGAGCGCCTGCACATCCTGGTCAACAATGCCGGCATTTCCTGGGGCGCGCCGCTGCAGGATTTCCCCTACCACGCCTGGGCCAAGGTGTTCGGCGTCAACGTCACCGCCGTCTTCCATTTGACGCGGGAGCTCTTGCCGCTTCTCGATGCCGCCGCAAGCGACGAGGACCCGGCCCGCGTCATCAATCTTGGCTCGGTGATGGGCACCCAGCCGCTGGCCGACGACGCCTATTCCTATGCCGCCTCGAAAGCGGCGGTGCATCATTTGACGCGCACGCTGGCGATCGAGTTCGCCGCCCGCCGCATCACCGTCAACGCCTTTGCGCCCGGTCCTTTCCAGAGCCGGATGACCGCGTTTGCCACCGCGACCGCGGAGCAGGCGAAACATGTCGGTAATCATGTTCCGCTCGGCCGCATCGGCGTGGCGGATGACATTGCCGGCGCAACGCTTTATTTGTGCAGCCGTGCCGGAAGCTATGTCACCGGCGCCATCCTGCCTATCGACGGCGGCCAGTCGGTGCAGCATGGCATGACTTTGTTCAAGGAATAAGGTGCCCGGTTCGAGGAATCGCGATCCGGGCGGGGTGCGGAGGACATCAGTGTGGAACCGATCAGTCTCGATACGCTTCTGGCAAGCGTCGGCAAGGAGGTCGGCGTCTCGCCCTGGCGAACGGTGACGCAGCGCATGATCGATCAGTTCGCCGATGCGACCGACGACCACCAGTTCATCCATTGCGATCCGGAGCGCGCCGAACGCGAGACGCCGTTCGGCGGCACCATCGCGCATGGTTTCCTGTCGCTGTCGCTTTTGTCGGCAATGACCTTCGAGACCATGCCGCCACTGGAAAACACCAAGATGGGCGTCAACCACGGCTTCGACACGCTGCGTTTCCTGGCGCCGGTGAAGACAGGTTCGCGCATCCGCACCCGCTTCGTGCTGGCGGACGTCAAGGTCAGGCCGTCCGGCTGGGTGCAGACGGCACATGACGTGACCATCGAGATCGAAGGCTCGAAGAAGCCGGCGCTGACGGCGCGCTGGCTGACCTTGACGCTGATCGAGCGCCAACCCGAGAACGCATGAGCGGCGAGGCCGGTGCCATAGACCAGGCGACGCTTGCGCCCTACCTCGAGGCGCATCTTCCGGGTTTTGCCGGCCTGTCCGCGATTGAAAAATTCAAGTCCGGGCAGTCCAATCCGACCTATCTTTTGACGGCCGCCAGCGGCCGCTATGTGCTGCGCGCCAAGCCGCCGGGACAGTTGCTAAGATCAGCGCATCAGGTCGACCGGGAATTCCGGGTGATGCAGGCGCTTGCCGGCACGGCGGTGCCGGTGCCGCGCATGCTGCATCTTTCGCGCGAGGACTCCCCGATCGGCCGCATGTTCTACGTTATGGAGTTCCTCGACGGCCGCATCTTCTGGGATCCATCGCTGCCGGACGCATCCGGCAATGACGAGCGCGCCGCGATTTACGATGCCATGAATGCGACGCTCGCCGCCTTGCACGATATCGATGTGGACGCCGTCGGTCTTGGCGATTTCGGCAGGCCCGGCAGCTATTTCGAGCGCCAGCTCGCGCGCTGGACCAGCCAGTACAAGGCCTCCGAAACCGAAACCATAGCCGACATGGACAGGCTGATTGCGTGGCTCGAAACGCATATGCCTGCCGATGACGGCCGCGTCTCGCTTGTCCATGGCGACTACCGGCTGGACAACATGATGTTCGCGCCGGGCGCGCCGGAGATCATTGCGCTGCTCGACTGGGAGCTGTCGACGCTCGGGCATCCCTTCGCCGACCTTGCCTATCAATGCATGCAATGGCGGCTGCCACATGCCTCGGGCTTTCGCGGCCTCGGCGGCATCGACCGCGCCGCTGCCGGCCTGCCTTCCGAGGAGGCCTATGTCGCAGCCTATTGCAAACGGCGCGGCATCGAGAAGATCGACAACTGGACCTTCTTCCTCGCCTTCTCCTTCTTCCGGCTGGCGGCGATCTGCCAGGGCGTCTACCGCCGCGCGCTGGACGGCAACGCCTCCAATCCGGAAAAGGCAAGGACCTACGGCCAGGCGGTAAAACTGCTCGCCGCGCTCGCGGTGGAACTGATTGACGAGAACAGCTGAACGCGGAGGAGCCGGGCAATGGGCCGTTTCGATGGAATGACGGTGCTGATCACCGGCGCGACCGGCGGTCTCGGCAGCGGCGCGGCAAAGGCCTTCGCCGCGGAAGGGGCACGGCTCGTTCTGTCCGACCTCGACGAGTCTGCGCTTGACGATTTCGCCGCAACGCTCGACGCAGAGACGGCTCACCTTGCCGGCAACATTGCCGATGAAAAACTCTCGGAGAGTTTGGTGGAGCTTGCCGTGCAAAAATTCGGCCGGCTCGATATCGCCGTCAACAATGCCGGCATTGTCCACTCCTTCGTACGCCTGCCGCAGGTCACCTCGGAGGAAGCGCGCCGCGTGGTGGAGGTCGACCTGCTCGGCGTCTTCTATGCCATGAAGCACCAGATTCCTCAGTTGGAACGGCAATTCAGGGAAAGCGGCAAGGGCGGCGTCATCGTCAACATCGCCTCGGTCGCCGGCCTCTCAGGCGCGCCGAAGCTGTCGGTTTATGCCGCCGCCAAGCACGGCGTCGTCGGGCTGACGCGCTCGGCTGCCGTGGAATATGCCAGCAAGGGCATACGCATCAACGCGGTCTGCCCGGCCCACACCCGCACCGCGATGGTCGACGGCTTCGTGCGTTCCACCGGAGCGCCCGAAGCCGAAGCGCTGGCCGAGCTCGCGCGCGGCGTTCCGATGAAGCGTATCGGCGAGGTCGACGAGATCACCACCGGCATACTGTTCCTGGCCGACCCGGCCAATTCCTTCATGACCGGCCACGCTCTGGCGCTCGACGGCGGCATTGGCGCGATCTGAGCAATTTCAGGAAAAGTGCCTTAGCGATTTTCCATCCGCAATTGCGTTAAAACGGAGAGTGCACGCAAGGGAACCGGAAGGCGCTCTTGTCCGTTTCCGTACAGCGTATATAATTTCGTCAGGCAACCAATCACAAAGGCAGGCGCATATTGGCGTTGAGCGTTCAGAAACGCCGCGAAAAACAGAAGGCGGAGCTTCGCTCCGAACTGGTCGCGGCGGCTCACAAGCTGGTCCAGGAAGAGGGCTATGAGGGCCTGACCATCCGCAAGCTCGCCAAGCGGGTCGGCTATGCGCCGATGTCGGTCTATTCCTATTTCGCCGACAAGCAGGACATTCTGTTCGCGCTCGCCGAAGACGCCTTCGAAACGCTCGCGCGGCGCATCGAGGAGCATCCCGCGGACGATCCGATCGAGGCGCTCAAGGCGGTGATGACCGAATACGCGGCTTTCGGGCTCGGCAACCCCAACGAATATCGCACCGTCTTCATGACCGAGAAGACCAAGCTGCCCGAAGGACGCAGCTACGCGGAGATGGAAGAGGGCAATCCGGCCATGAAGGTGCTGATCAAACGCGTCGAGGCCTGCGTTGCCGCCGGCAGGCTCAAGGGCGACCCGCGCGCCATCGCCACCATGCTGTGGACCGTGGGCCACGGCACGATTTCGCTCTTGATCACCTTTCCCTTCTATCCATTTGGCGACGTCCAGGCCTATGTAAAGCGCATGTGCGATTTCACGCTGGCGGGGTTGCAGGCGCAGGATATTCCGCCGCTGACCGCAACGCCCGTCAACTGCTGATCTCTTTGATCGTCGGCTCGCACCGCTTCGCTTGATTTGCGGCGGCGAATTCCGGTGTTCAAAAAAATTTGTCGTACACGTACAGATTCCTCCTTGAATTCCGACTTCATTAACCGTATTTGTACGCTGTATCGTACGTGTACGAAATAGATTGACTGGAGACGGAAAATGAAGAAGACCATCCTTGCTCTCGCCACCGTGCTGGCTTTCTCGGGTACCGCTTTCGCCGGCGCAAGCCAGCCGGCCAAGCATGCCCCCGCGGCTTGCGCTCAGACCAACGCCAGCGTGAAGCTCGACTGCACCTCGACCGGTTCGGTCGAAAAGGCCGACGCCGCCAAGACGACGAAGAGCCCGCGGCTCGGCATCGAGGTCAGCCCCTGGTTCGTGCCCGGCCTCTGAGCACTATTGGCAAGACTTCGAACGAAAACGGGCGGCATTTGGCCGCCCTTTTTCGTTTCTGCCCGCGCCCCTGAGGACCTGCTCGAGCCTATTTCTTGCGCGGTTTCGTTCCTGCGGCAGTCTTGGCCTTACTCTGCTTTGCCGGCCCGCCGGGGATGGAAGTGCCGGTGATCGATACCGGATCGCTGGCTGGAAATGTGTCCTCGAGGCCTTCCTCGAGTTCCTCTTCCTCGACCTCGTGGCGCCGCTCCTGCTCCAGCGAACGGACTGCAGCTGTCTTCTTGGATGACTTCGGCGCGGATTTGGACGGCATCGGCAATCTCCCTCGCAAGCCGCAGAAACGGCATGGACTGGCGATGGTTCCTTGGAACCGACGCCGCGAAGCTCAGTTCGCCGCGTCGCCTGCCGCTTCCGACAGCAGAGTAAAAACATAGTCCGAGAAGGAACGCCAGCATTCCACCCGGAACGCATCGGCCGCGCTGCGCAGCAGCACGATCTCGGATTTGCCGAGAATGGTGCGCGAGGCAGCACCGACCGGGAACGCCTCGAGCGATAGGTCCTGCGGGCAACCCGAATTGACCGTCGCCGCGGCCGCCGGCCCGACAACGGAGATCGCGACATTGCGGTGCGAGATGCCGACCGCCGAATGCAGCACCGTCACCTTGGCGCAATCGGCGAGCGGATCCTTGCCCGCCTCGTCGATGATCATCCATTCGTCGGGCCCGAGCCACAGCGCCGTGCGCCCGTCCTTGGTCGCCGAAGTCTTGGGCTTTGTCGGCAGCGTGAGGCCGAGCGCCTTGGAAAGCGCGGCAAGCGACGCTTGCGGCGCGCGCAGCGAGATGCGTTCGGCCGGCGGCAGCACCTCGACCTTGACGCCCGATGCCGACAGCGTGCGGCCGGCAAGCGCCGGCCGACGCTCGACGGAGGCGGACGCAGCAGCGGCTTTTGTCTTGGCGGCGGCCTTAGCCATTGAGGCGTTCTCCCTTCTCGTCGACGAACACCATGCCGGTGACTTCCACCTCGATCGTGCCGTTCGGCATCGGCACGTAGAGCGTCTGGCCCATGCGGTCGCGGCCGCCGGCGACGAGCGCCAGCGCGATCGAGCGGCCGCAATTCTCCGACCAGTAGCTGGAGGTGACGTGGCCGATCATCTTCATCGGGATTGATTGCTTCGGATCCGCGACGATCTGCGCGCCCTCTTCCAGCACGACCTTCGGGTCCTTGGTCTTCAAGCCGACCAGCTGCTTGCGGCCCTTGGCTATAAGGTCCGGCCGGGTCAGGCCGCGGATGCCGACGAAATCGGTCTTCTTCTTGCCGACCGCCCAGTCGAGCCCGGCATCGTTCGGCGTCACCGTGCCGTCAGTGTCCTGGCCGACGATGATGTATCCCTTTTCGGCGCGCAGCACGTGCATCGTCTCGGTGCCGTAGGCGGTCGCGCCATGCTTCTGGCCTTCTGCCCACAGCGCTTCCCACACAGCCTCGCCGTAATCGGCCGGCACGTTGACCTCGAAACCGCGCTCGCCGGTGAAGGACATGCGGAACAGCCTTGTCGGCACGCCGCAGATCTTGCCTTCGCGCACCGACATATGCGGCATTCCCTCATCCGACATGTCGATGCCCTCGACCAGCGGCGCGATGATGTCGCGCGACTTGGGCCCCTGCACCGCGATCACCGCCCATTGCTCGGTGATCGAGGTCAGCCAGACATTCAAGTGCGGGAACTCGGTCTGGAGGTAGTCCTCCATGTGGTTCATGACGCGCGGCGCGCCGCCGGTGGTCGTCGTTACGTGGAAGCGATCGGGCGCCAGCCTGCCGACGACGCCGTCGTCATAGATGAAGCCGTCTTCGCGCAGCATGATGCCATAGCGGCAGCGGCCGGTTTCCAGCTTCTCCCATGGATTGGTGTAGAGCAGCTCCATGAACTTCGCCGCGTCCGGCCCGACCACTTCGATCTTGCCGAGCGTTGACGCGTCGAACAGGCCGGCGGCCTTGCGCACCGTCACGCATTCGCGATCGACGGCGGCATGCATGTCCTCGCCCGCCTTGGGGAAATACCAGGCGCGCTTCCAGTGGCCGACATCCTCGAACACCGCACCGTGCGACACCGCCCAGCCATGCGTTGCCGTGCGCCGGGTCGGGTCGAACAAGGCGCCGCGCGCGTGGCCGACGATCGAGCCGAACGTCACCGGCGTGTAAGGTGCCCGGAAGGTGGTGAGGCCGACCTGCGGGATCGGCTTGCCGAGCGTCTCGGCGGCGATCGCCAGGCCGTGCATGTTCGACGTCTTGCCCTGGTCGGTCGCCATGCCGTTGGTGGTGAAGCGCTTGACGTGCTCGATCGAGTGCATGCCTTCATGCACCGCCTGGCGGATGTCCTTGGCGGTGACGTCGTTCTGGAAATCGACGAAGGCCTTGACCGTTGTGCCCGGCCCGGCGCCAGGCGCTGCGCCCAGCATGCCGCGCGACCAGCTCTCGCCGGCGTCGACCTTCGGCTTGGCGCCCTTGCCAACCTTGCCGCCGGCCTCCTTCGCAGCCTTGGCGCCGGCCGCATAGGCCTCGTCGACTGAGGCGGCGAGCCCGTCGGTGCCGTTGCAGGCGCCGACCGAGACGCAGTCCTGCGCATAGGTGCCCGGCACGAAGCGCTTGGTCTCGTCGTTGAAGGCGACCTTGCCGCGCGATTGCGAGAACAGATGCACCGACGGTGTCCAGCCGGCCGACATGAGGATCGCGTCAACCGGGATGGTCCGCTCGCCGCCGCCATTCTTCGGCTGCACCGTCATCGAGGACACACGCAATTTGCCGCCGGCGCTGACCACCGCGCGGCCGAAATTGATCTCGATGCCGAGCGCCCTCGCCTCGTCGATCACCGCCCCCGACGGATTGTCGCGCAGGTCAATGATCGCCGCGATGTTGATGCCGGCCTTCTTGAGGTCGATCGCGGCGGCGTAGGCGGAATCGTTGGCCGTATAGACGCCGACATTCCTGCCTACCGCCACGCCATACTGGTTGAGGTAGATGCGCGCCGCTGAAGCAAGCATCACACCCGGACGGTCATTGTTGGCGAACACCATGTGGCGCTCGATGGCGCCGGTGGCGATCACGACGCGCTTGGCGCGAACCTGCCACAGGCGTTCTCGCGCAAGCTCCCGGCCCGGGCTCTTGAAATGGTCGCTGACCCGCTCGACCAGTCCGACGAAGTTCTGCGCGTAATAGCCGAAGGCAGTCGTGCGCGACAGCACGCGCACATTGTCCATCGCCTTGAGCTTGGTGATCGCCGCTTGCGCCCACGCATAGCCGTCGTGGCCGTCGATCCTGGCGCCGCTCTCGAAGCGAAGGCTGCCGCCGAATTCGGCCTGCTCGTCGGCGAGGATCACCCGCACGCCGGTTTCGGCCGCGGCAAGCGCGGCCGCGATGCCGGCCGCGCCGCCGCCCAGCACCAGCACCTCGCAATGCGCATAGCGCGCCGCATAGTGGTCGGGATCCGGCTTGTCCGGCGAAACACCGAGGCCCGCGGCAGCGCGGATCTTCGGCTCGTAGAGATCCTTCCAGGCCCATTTCGGCCACATGAAGGTCTTGTAGTAGAAGCCGGCCGAAAACATCGGCGAGGCAATGTCGTTGAGGGCCCCGACATCAAAGGCAAGCGACGGCCAGCGGTTCTGCGAGTTGGCCGTCAGCCCGTCATAGAGCTCCTGCACTGTCGCCCGCACATTCGGCGTCTTGCGCGCATCGTCGCGCACGATCTGCACCAGCGCGTTGGGTTCTTCCGCGCCGGCCGACAGGAAGCCGCGCGGACGGTGATATTTGAACGAGCGGCCGACCAGGTGCACGCCGTTGGCGAGCAGCGCCGAGGCCAGCGTGTCGCCCTCGATGCCGATATACGGCTTGTCGTCGAAACTGAAGGAGGCGGTCTTCGCCTGACTGAGGCGACCGGCGCCGGAAATGCGGAAGGCGGCGTTCATTTTGAGGCTCCGGGCAGCTTCGCAGGCTTCGGCTCGCCGGCCTTGTAGGTCATGACGAACCTGTCGGTGACCGTGTCGCGCACCGCGTTGAAGAAGCGCGCACAGCCATGGATGTGCCGCCAGCGCTCATAGATGACCCCCTTGGGATTGGCGCGGATGAAGAAGAATTTCTCGAAGTCGTCGTCGCTCTCGGCGGCAATGTTGGTCGGGCGCGCGATATGCGCCTCGCCGGCATTGCGGAACTCGAGTTCCGGGCGCTCTTCCTCGCAATAGGGGCAGCGGATGAGAAGCATCTGGGTTATCCTAAAACTTGCCGTGACCGGCGCACGCGCCGGCTAAGTGAAAGCAAATCGGCTGAGCCATCATCAATGCGCCACAGCCGCCGCGGCGGCCTCGTCGATGAGACGTCCAGTGCGGAAGCGCTCGAGCGTGAAGGGCGCGTTGATCGGGTGTGGCTCGTCCTTGGCGATCGTGTGCGCGAAGACATTGCCCGAGCCGGGCGTCGCCTTGAAGCCGCCGGTCCCCCAGCCGCAATTGACGTAGAGGCCCTGGACCGGCGTCTTCGCCAGGATCGGCGAACGGTCGGGGGTCACGTCGACGATGCCGCCCCAGGAGCGCAGCATTTTCATGCGGGTGAAGATCGGGAACATCTCGCAGATGGCGTCGAGCGTGTGCTGCAATATGTGCAGGCCGCCGGTCTGCGAATAGGAGACATACTGGTCGGTGCCGGCGCCGATCACCAGCTCGCCCTTGTCCGACTGCGAGATATAGGCGTGCACCGTGTTCGACATCACCACGCAGGGCACGACCGGCTTGACCGGCTCCGACACCAGCGCCTGCAGGGGATAGCTTTCGAGCGGCATGCGCACGCCCGCCATGTTCATGATGACGGAGGAATGGCCGGCGGCGACCACGCCGACCTTCTTGGCGCCGATAAAGCCGCGCGTCGTCTCCACGCCGCTGACCGCGCCATTGGCCGCGCGCTTGATGCCGGTGACCTCGCAGTTCTGGATGATGTGCACGCCGCGCGCCGAAGCGCCGCGCGCATAGCCCCAGGCGACTGCGTCGTGGCGCGCCGTGCCGCCGCGGCGCTGCAGCGCGGCGCCCATCACCGGATAGCGCGCATCCCTGGAGATGTTGAGGGGCGGACAGAATTCCTTCGCCTGTTCGGGCGTCAGCCATTCATTGTCGATGCCGTTGAGGCGGTTGGCATGGATGTGGCGCTTGAACACCTGGATGTCATGCACGTTGTGCGCCAGCATCATGACGCCGCGCGGCGAATACATGACGTTGTAGTTGAGTTCCTGGCTGAGCCCGTCCCACAGCTTCAGCGCATGGTCGTAGATGCCGGCGCTCTCATCATAGAGGTAGTTGGAGCGGATGATGGTGGTGTTGCGGCCGGTGTTGCCGCCGCCGAGCCAGCCCTTTTCCAGCACCGCGATGTTGGTGATGCCGTGCTCGCTCGCCAGATAATAGGCCGTCGCCAGGCCGTGTCCGCCGGCGCCGACGATGATGACGTCGTATTCCTTCCTCGGCTCGGGCGACGTCCATTGCTCTTCCCAGCCTCTGTGGCCGCGCATCGCCTCGCGGGCAATGGCGAATACCGAGTATTTCTTCACGTTAAGCCTCGCGCCAGTAGCTTTCGCGGATTTGCGGCCGGGCATCCCTGCCCCGGCTTGCGAGGTGTATCACTAGCGAAACCGCGTCGCCATCCTTGCGCTGTTTGCGACGGCGCTTGCCGTTTTGCGCCACGGTCAAAAACGAAGCGTCTGCTCTGGCTTCCGTGGCTCCGTTCGGCGACACTCCTGCCGCGTGATGCTGGGGGGATGACAATGGGTAATGCCTGGTGGAATCTGACCCTGCGCTTCCTGCTGGAACTTGCAGCGCTGCTTGGACTCGGCATGGTCGGCTGGAGCTTTGCCGTCGGGTTCAGCCGTTGGATTCTTGCCGTCGCCTTGCCGCTCGTCGCGGCGGTGCTGTGGGGCACTTTCGCCGTGCTCAATGATCCGAGCCGGTCGGGTCGAGCTCCGGTGCCGGTGCCCGGCGCCCTCAGGCTGGCGCTGGAACTTGTCATCCTGTGCGGCGGCGCCGCGGGATTCTATCTGGCCGGTCACGCGGCCATTGGCATCGTCATGGCTCTGCTGATTGCGTTCAGCTACGCCTTCTCGCTGGACCGGATGGCTTGGCTGTTGCGGCAGTAAGGCAATGGCGCCTTTGCCGGTTTCGGGTGGCCGCCGTAATCCTCATCTGCGACCAAGCATCCAACCGCCGGCAAGCCCGGTACAAAGGAAGGATGCAAAGACATGTTCACGCTTACAAACCAGGTCGCCATCGTCACCGGCGCGAGCTCCGGCATCGGCCGCGCCACTGCCAAACTGTTTGCCGAGCAAGGCGCAACCCTGGTTGTCGCGGCCCGGCGTCAGGCCGAGCTCGACGCGCTCGTCGGCGAGATAGAAGCGGCCGGCGGCACGGCAGCCGCGCTTGCCGGCGATGTAAGGGACGAGGCCTACGCGAAGGCGCTCGTCGAATTCGCCGTCGCGAGATTTGGCGGCCTCGACATCGCCTTCAACAATGCCGGCGCCGTCGGCGTGATGGGGCCGGTGACCGACATGGCGCCAGCCACCTGGCACGAGACGATGGACACCAATCTGACCAGCGCCTACCTCGCCGCAAGGCACCAGATACCGGCCATGCTGGAGCGCGGCGGCGGCTCCCTGATCTTCACCTCGAGCTTCGTCGGCTACACCGCCGGCATGCCGGGCATGGCGGCCTACGCCGCTGCCAAGGCCGGACTGATCGGCCTGACGCAGGTGCTCGCTGCCGAATACGGTCCGCGAGGACTGCGCGTCAACGCGCTGCTACCCGGCGGCACCGACACGCCCGGCGCAACCACGACCACGCCCGAGGCGCGCGCTTTCGTCGAAGGCATTCATGCATTGAAGCGCATGGCGCAGCCGGAAGAGATCGCCCGCTCCGCGCTTTACCTTGCCTCGGATGCCTCGAGCTTCACCACCGGAACCGCGCTGTTTGCCGATGGCGGGGTCTCGATCAACCGGACGTGAGGGGATTGGCCGGCATGCCGCTGCCGGCCAACCGAAAAAGTCGCGGGGCGGGCCTTGCAATCCACTCCGATTTGACGATTTTCGTTCCCGTCGAAATCGGACCGGAACGATGCTGCTGATCAGAACCTATGTTGCCCAGAGCGCCATCGAAGGGGTCGGGGTCTTCGCCGCCGAGCCGATCCGCAAGGGCGCTTCGATCTGGCGCCTCGATCCGGATTTCGACCGGCTGATCCCGATGGATAAATATGAGGCGGCGCCGCCACATCTACGCGAGTTGCTCGACCGCTATGCCTATCCGAGCCCGGACAAGCCCGGCTTCATGGTCTATGAGGTGGACAATGGCCGCTTCATGAATCACTCCGAGCGGCCGAATACTAATTTCTCGCAATATGGCGGCGCCACGGCCGTTCGCGACATCGCTGCCGGCGAAGAAATCACCTGCGATTATGGTGAGTTTTTCGAGGACTTTGCGCGCCACCATCTGACGACCGCGTAGCGCGAGCAAACATGCGGGCGCAGTGCTCGGGTTTTTGATGCCGTTTCGCGCAATCAAAGGTGGACATCCCAGCCTGATTCTGCTATCAGCCGCCACAATTCGCGGTGCAATTCGCCGCGGAGGCATGTCAGCTATGGCTGTTTGCCTAATGATTTCAAACCCGAAGACAGGATTGCCCGTGCAGGTACTCGTCCGCGACAACAACGTTGATCAGGCGCTTCGCGCGCTGAAGAAGAAGATGCAGCGCGAAGGTATTTTCCGCGAAATGAAGATGCGCGGTCACTACGAGAAGCCGTCGGAGAAGCGTGCCCGCGAGAAGGCCGAGGCCGTGCGCCGCGCCCGCAAGCTGGCCCGCAAGCGCGCCCAGCGCGAAGGCCTGCTGCCGATGACCCCACGCCCGGCTCCGGCTGGTGCTGCCGGCGCATCGCGCTCGCCGCGCTCATAACGCCTATTTTTCGTCCTTTTCGAAGGATACCGAGGGTGGCGCGATGCGGAATCGCCGCCACCCTTTTGTTTATGTATTGGAGCCGGTTCGGAGAGGGAACGGACTGACGGCGCTGCGGCAGTGAGGACAAAGATGAACGCAATTACCGTGGAGCGCAAAACCGCTTTTCGCGGCTTCGCCCTGACGGCGGCCCTGCTTTCGGGTCTGACGCTCGCAGCATGCCAGACGACCCCGACGGGTGAGTTCAACTCGATCGACAAGGCGCAGGGGTCGAGCGAGAACATCTCCTCGCTTTCGGCGGTCATCCAGCGAAATCCGCAGGATCCCGACGGCTATAACGTGCGCGGCTCGGCCTATGGCCGCGGCGGCCAGTACCAGGCGGCGCTCAAGGACTTCAACCAGGCGATCCAGCTCAATCCGAACTTCTACCAGGCCTATTCGAACCGCGCGCTCATCCAGCGCTTCCTCGGCAATCAGGAAGCCGCTTTGGCCGACTACAACCGCTCGATCCAGATCAACGCCAACTACGACGCAGCCTATATCGGCCGCGGCAATCTCTACCGCAAGGCGGGCCGCACCCAGGATGCCTTCAACGACTTCCAGAAGGCGATCCAACTCGACACCACCGATGCCCGCGCCTACCACAATCGCGGCCTGATCTATCAGAGCCAGGGCCAGCACAAATTCGCCATCGAGGATTTCTCGACCGCGATCTCGCTGGCGCCGGACGCCGCCGAGCCCTACAACGGCCGCGGCCTCTCCTACCTGGCGACAGGCGACGAAGACAACGCCTTCTCCGACTTCAACATGGCCATCAAGCTCGACGGCAAGAACGCCGAGGCCTGGGCCAACCAGGCGCTGATCTACGAAAAGCGCGGCGACAAGGGCAGGGCCGCCAAGTCCTACCGCGAGGCGATCCACCTCGACCCCAACTACCAGCCGGCCAAGGACGGCCTGTCGCGCACAGGCGGCAACGCCAGCTGATCCGACGCCGGAAGGGACGACGCTTAAGCGTCGTTCACGGTCGCCCGGTCGCCGTCGGCGGCCGCGATGTTGCGCTGCGGAGACGCCGATAGCGATCCGTTAACCGCCCAGGACAATGCGTTAACCCTTGCCATGTTCGCGTCAAAGTTTCGGCGGAACGCTCCGTGCACCTCGATCGTTTAAGCCGGGGTCAAGATTTTCGCGAAAGGGACTTTCCAATGATCAAGACACTTGCCTGTGCCGCTGCTGCGCTTGCCGCCACGGTGCTCGCTTCTCCGGTCAGCGCCGGCACGCTCCGGCTCGGCACGCTCGATTGCACGATCGACGGCGGCGTCGGCTATGTCATCACGTCGAACAAGGGCGTCTCCTGCGTCTTCCGCCCCTCCCATCACGGCCCGGCCGAGATTTATACCGGGATGATCTCCAAGCTCGGCGTCGACGTCGGCAAGACGCATCAGGGCCAGCTCGTCTGGGCGGTGCTTGCCGCCACCCGCAGCCATGATGCGGGCGATCTCGCCGGCAGCTATTACGGCGTCAACGCCGAGGCGAGCGTGGTGACCGGCGGCGGCGCCAACGTCCTGGTCGGCGGCCTGGACAGCGCCTTCATGCTGGAGCCGCTCAGCGTCCAGGCTCAGACCGGCCTCAACCTGGCCGTCACCGTGGCGTCGCTGGACCTCGTCCACTCCTACAAGTGAGCCTTCGGCTTTTCAATTCATCGCGCCGCACTCGGCCCGGAACATCTGTTCCGGGCCGAGTGCTTTGGAAAGCCGGATCCCTTCGGCGCCAATGGCTTGCCTCGAAATCCGCGAAAAAGCCTCTTGAGCTCAACTGCGCTTGAGGTTCTACAAGCCCTGCCGAACTGGATCTTGCCCCTCGTTCGCAACGCGGATGAGGCGTGACGGCAGCGAGCGGCAACAAGGAGTGCAGCAACAGGGTGGCCAGCAACAAGGTGGATTGGCGGGCGCTGTGGGCGAGCGGCGATCTGGCGCGCTTCTGCTTCGTCAGCCTCGGCATCCTGCTGCATGCCACCAACGAGACGATGGTGGCGACAGTGATGCCGGCCATGGTCGGCGAACTGGCGGGCGTGCAGCTGGTCGGCTGGTCGCTGGCGATCTACGAGCTCGGCGCAATCGTCGCCGGCGCCGCTGCGGGCCGGCTGGTCAGTTATGTCGCCCTACGCTCCAACATGATGGTCGCCGCCCTGCTCTACGCGACCGGCGCGCTGATCTGCGCCACGGCGCCTTCCATGCCGTTGTTCCTCATCGGGCGTCTGGTCGAAGGGCTTGGCGGCGGCGCGCTCGTATCGCTGGCCTTCGTCTCGGTCGAGCGCCTGTTTCCACGCAACATCTGGCCGCAGCTCTTCGGCATCATGTCCGCGATCTGGGGCGTCGCCGCCTTCAGCGGCCCCATGCTGGGCGCTCTCATGACCGAGTTCCTGTCGTGGCGCTGGGCTTTCGGCGTCTTCACCTTCGGCGGCGCGGCGATGGCGCTGGCAAGCTTCGTCGTGCTCGACACGCCTGAGGCGAGGAAGCCGCAGGCGAGCGGCGGCAAGGCACCGCCCTTCCCCTATCCCGCGCTCGCCGTTCTCGCCCTCAGCGTCGTGCTGATCGCCGCCGCAGGCATCGATATCGCCCTGTTGCGCTCGTCGCTGCTCCTCTTCCTCGGCCTGACCGGCCTGGCGCTCTTCTTCCGCGTGGATGCGCTTAAACCGCAATCCCGGCTCTTCCCGTCGCCTCTGTTTTCATGGCGCTCGCCACTTGGCAGCGGCATGACCATGGTTGCGGCATTCTCCGTGGCGACCTGCACCTTCACCATTTACGGGCCGCTGCTTCTGACCACGCTGCACGGCATTCCGATCCTGACCACCGGCTACATCATCGCCGCAGAATCGATCGCCTGGTCGATCCTGTCGATCCTCATCGCCAATGCGCCGCTGGAGCGCGAGAGGCTGATCATCCTCGTCGGCGCGCTGATGATCGCCTCCGGCCTCGCCGGTTTCGCTTACACAATCCCGGCAGGCTCGATCCCGCTGATCCTGCTCTGCGCCCTTTTGCAGGGCGGCGGCTTTGGCGTTTGCTGGCCCTTCCTCACGCGCGTCATCGTCGCCTCGGCCCGCGACGGCGAGCAAACCATCGCCTCGGCCGCCGTGCCGACCATGCAGCGCATCGGCTATGCGGTAGGCGCAGCGCTCGCCGGCATCGTCGCCAATGCCAGCGGCTTCTCGGAAGGCCTGAACCGTGAAGCGGCCGCAAGCGTCGCCAGCTGGTTGTTTCTGGCCTTCGTGCCCCTCGGGGTGTTCGGCTGCCTTGCGGCGCTCAGGATATTTTCAGCGACAAACCGGCCGAGATTGGCAGCGGGTTGACGGGGATGTCACGGCGGCCCCGGCCGAGGCGCCAGCTTGCCGATCGGGCTCAGACGACGACAGTCTGCTGCAGCCGCTCGGCAATCAGCGCGGCGAGCCGCGCCGCCACCTCGTCCTTGCCCATTTCCGGCCATTCCTCGACCCCGGTCCTGGAGACGATGCGCACCTTGTTGCGGTCGCCGCCCATCACGCCGGACGGGCCGATGCCGCTTTCGTGCGAGACGTCGTTGGCAACGATGAAGTCCGCGCCTTTCTTTTTCAACTTGACCTCGGCATTGGCGATGAGGTCCTGCGTCTCGGCGGCAAAGCCGACGACGAGTCCGGGCCGCTGAACGTGATGGCCGATGCCGGCGAGGATGTCCGGGTTCTCGACCATCTGCAATGGAGGCGGTCCCTTGCCCGCCACCTTCTTGATCTTCTCCCCGGCGGCATTCGCCGTGCGCCAGTCGGCGACGGCGGCAACGAACACGGCGGCATCCGCCGGCAACAGGCTCTCGACCGCTTGCTTCATTTGCGCGGCCGTTTCGACGTGGGTGGTCGCGACACCGGCCGGATCGGCGACGTTGACCGGGCCAGAGACAAGCCTGACATCGGCGCCGAGCTTAGCCAGCGCGGCGGCGATGGCATGGCCCTGCTTGCCCGAGGAGCGATTGGCGATGTAGCGCACCGGATCGATCGGCTCATGCGTCGGACCGGATGTGACGATGATCCGGCGCCCGGCAAGCGGCTTCGGCTTCTCGTCGAGCATCGCCTCGATCGCGGCGACGATCTCCAGCGGCTCAACCATGCGGCCTTCGCCCGCTTCGTTGCTTTCGGCCATCTCGCCCTTGGCGGGACCGGCAAAGGCGACGCCGTCCTTCTGCAAGGTGGCTCGATTGCGCCGGGTTGCCGGATGCGCCCACATCTTCGGGTTCATCGCCGGCGCCATCAGCACCTTCTTGTCGGTGGCCAGAAGCACCGTCGAGGCAAGGTCGTTGGCATGACCGTTGGCGAGCTTCGCCATCAGGTCCGCGGTTGCCGGCGCAACGACCAGCAGGTCGGCCTCGCGCGACAGCCTGATATGGCCGACATCGTGCTCGTCATTGCGGTCGAACAGCTCGGTGAAGACATGGTCGGCCGAAAGCGCGCCGACCGACAGCGTGGTGACGAATTCCTGCGCGGCCGACGTCATCACCACCCGGACCGAAGCGCCCCGCTCGCGCAACCGCCGGATCAGGTCGAGCGCCTTGTAGGCGGCGATGCCGCCGCCGATGATGAGCAGGATGCGCTTGCCGGAGAGAGGACCTCGCGAAATTGATTTGGCGGATGCAGCGACAACCGGCGCCGCCTGCACCTTTGAGCCTGTCAGCGCACGCAGCCTTTCTTCGATCTGACCGATGCGGTCGGCCTGCCCTGCTGCCCGGCCTTCGACCGCGGCGCGTATCATCGCCCGAGCCTGCTCCTCCATCGAGCGGCCATTCTCGGCCGCGAGCTGCCGGAGCAGGTCCTTGACCTCGTCATCGAGATTGCGGATCGTGATGCTGGCCATGTGATTGCACTCACTTCAGGTAGCGCTTGCAATGATAGCAATGCAATCAATTGGCGACAAGCCGCATGGCGGTCAGAGCAATTTCCACGCAATGTAGACCAGCGTCAGCGCGATCACCCAGAGCGCCACGCGGCCGGAACGGGTATGGCGCGCTTCGGCTTTGCCGATCGCGCGCGCGGTTGCTTCGTCGAAGCGCAGACCTTTCTCGGCCATCAGGTCGATCTCGCGCGACAGTCGGTCGGTGCGGGCGGCGAGGTCCGGTGCCTGGCGCGCGAGCGCCAGCAGCGCCTTGGCGCCGTCGCGCGCGTCGGTGAGCATGCCGCGCGGGCCGAGATTGCCCGCGATCCAGTCGCTGACCACAGGCTCGGACGTCTTCCACATGTTGAAGGCCGGATCGAGCGTGCGGGCGACGCCTTCGACCACCACCATGGTCTTCTGCAAAAGCACCAGCTCGGTCCGCGTCGCCATATCGAAGAGCTCGGTGACTTCGAACAGCAGCGTCAGCAACTTCGCCATCGAGATGGTCTCGGCCGACTGGCCGTGGATCGGCTCGCCGATGGCGCGGATCGCCTGCGCGAAGGCCGAGACATTGTGTTGGCGCGGCACGTAGCCCGCCTCGAAATGCACCTCGGCGACGCGCTGATAGTCGCGCACGATGAAGCCGTAGAGGATCTCTGCCAGGAAGCGGCGCTCCTTCCTGCCGAGCCGGCCGGCAATGCCGAGATCGACGGCGACGATGGTGCCGTTGGCCTCGACAAACAGATTGCCCGGATGCATGTCGGCATGGAAGAAGCCGTCGCGCAACGTGTGCCGCAGGAACGATTGGACCAGATTGGCGGCGACCGCCTTGAGGTCGTGGCCGGCCTCGGCAAGGCCGGCGAGATCGTTCATCTTGATGCCGTCGATCCACTCCATGGTGAGCACGTCGCGGCCGGTCCGCTCCCAGTCGACCGCCGGCACGCGAAAACCCGGATCGTCCTTGGTGTTCTCGCCGAGTTCGGAAAGCGCGGCTGCCTCGAGCCTCAGGTCCATCTCGATCTTGGTGGTCTGCGCCAGCGTCTCGGTCACCTCGACCGGACGCAGCCGGCGCGACGAGGGGATGTATCTCTCCTGCAGGCGGGCGGCGAGGAAATAGCTTTCGAGATCCTGGAAGAAGCGGCGCCGCACGCCGGGCCGGATCACCTTCACCGCGACGCGCGACGTCGTTCCATCACATGCCACGTCGGCGCCGTGCACCTGCGCGATCGAAGCGGCGGCAACGGGGTCCCCGAAGCTGGCATAGAGATCGTCGATCCTGCGCCCGAGCGAGGCTTCGATCGCATGGACCGCCGCCGCTTTCGGGAAGGTATGCATCTTGTCCTGCAAGAGCGCGAGGTCCAACGCCATGTCGTTGCCGACGACATCCGGGCGTGTTGCCAGGAACTGGCCGAGCTTGACGTAGGAAGGTCCGAGCCGCACCACCGCCCGTGCCAGCCTGTCGCCCCGCTGATAGCTCAGCGCCCGGCGGCGGGTGAAAAGCCGCGCCACGCGCCAGCCGAATTTCGGCATGCCGGAGAGTTCTTCGCCCGGCAGCGCCGCGACGACGCCCTCGCGGACCAGCACCCAGCCGGCCCTGGCGAGCCTGAAGGCTGCGCCGACGCTGGTCATAGCCCTGCCTGTTTCAAAGCCGCCTGCTGCAAGGGGCCGCGCCTCAAAGCTTCCAGCCGGAATGAAGGGCGGCGATGCCGCCCGAATAGTTGCGGAAGGTGACGCGGTCGAAGCCGGCGCGAGTGATCATCGCTGCGAAATTCTGCTGGTTGGGGAACTTGCGGATCGATTCGACGAGATAGGAATAGGGCTCGCCATCGCCGGTCACCGCCTTGCCGATTTTGGGGATGGCGTTGAACGACCAGGCCTCATAGACCTTGTCGAGCAGCGGCATGTCGACCTCGGAGAATTCGAGGCAGAGCAACCGTCCGCCCCGCTTCAGCACCCGATAGGCTTCGTCGAGAGCGACCTCGATGCGCGGCACGTTGCGAATGCCGAACGCGATCGTATAGGCATCGAAGATGTCGCCCTCGAAAGGCAATTCCTCGGCATTGGCCTCGACGAAGTCGGTGTTCGCGGTAAGCCCCAGCTTTTCGGCGCGGTCGCGGCCGACGGTCAGCATCGAGCCGTTGATGTCGAGCACCGTGGCGTGGGCCTGGCGCCGGCTGGCCTCCACGATGCGAAAGGCGACATCGCCGGTGCCGCCGGCAACGTCGAGCACCTTCCAGCCCACCTTTTTGGGAGGGTTCAGCCAGGCGACCATCGCGTCCTTCCACAACCGATGCAACCCGGCCGACATCAGGTCGTTCATCAGGTCGTATCGATTGGCCACCTTATGGAAGACGTCGTTGACCAGGGGCTGCTTCTCGCCTTCCCCGACCTTCCTGAAACCATAGGAGGTTTCCATGCCGCCCGCGGCCGTGGTTCTCTCAACCGACATTATTTTGATCCGCCATAAAACCGGCGGGACCATAGCCGATCGATGGTGCCGACGCTATTGTCCAAGGCGCGGTTTTCGGCCGCGCCTTCAAAACCCGGCAGGGAAAGGCCACGCATGATTTTCCGGCCAGAATCTGCGCGAGAGCAGCATATCGGACGGGATGACCGCATGATTTTGAAGGCCGAACTGCACTGCCACATCGAAGGAGCGGCGGCGCCCGAGCTCGTCCTCAGCCAGGCCCGCAAATACGGCAAGGACCCTTCGCCCTACATCCAGGACGGCTCTTTCGTCTGGCAGGACTTCACCTCGTTTCTCGCGGCTTACGATTTCGCATCCGACCTGTTTCGCACGGAAGAGGACTATGCCCGTCTCGCCGACTATTATCTGACCAGCCTCGCCCGCGACGGCGCCATCTATTCCGAGATATTCACCTCCCCGGACCATGCCAAAAAGGCCGGCCTGTCGCCAAAAGCCTATACGGACGCGCTGGGCGAAGGCATGACCCGCGCCAAGGCCAAGACCGGCATCGAGGGCCGCATGATCGTTACCGGCGTGCGCCATGTCGGGGTCGAGGCGATCGAGCAGGCGGCGCGCTTCGCGGCGCGCTGCGGCCATCCGCTGGTGACCGGTTTCGGCGTCGCCGGCGACGAGCGCATCGGCGATTTCGAGGACTATGTGCGCGCCGTCGAGATCGCGCGCGAGGCGGGCCTCGGCATCACCATCCATGCCGGCGAGCTGATGGGCTGGGAAAGTGTGGCGGCGGCCCTGGACCACATCCGCCCCTCCCGCATCGGCCATGGCGTTCGCGCCATCGAGAATCCGGACCTGATCCGCCGCATCGCCGCCGAAGGCGTGGTGCTGGAATGCTGCCCGGGCTCCAATATCGCGCTGAAAGTGTTCGACGGCTTCGCCGACCATCCCTTTCCGGCGCTGCGCGCAGCCGGCTGCAAGGTGACGCTCAACTCCGACGACCCGCCCTACTTCTGGACCTCGCTGAAGCGCGAATACGATATCGCCGCCGAGCATTTCGCCATGAACGACAAGGCGCTCGCCGGGATCACCAGAACGGCCGTCGAAGCGGCCTTCGTGGACAAGAAGACCAAGGCGATGCTGCTGAGTCGGTTGGACGCGAAGGTGCGGTGAGTGAGTAGGGGAGTAGTCGGTAGTCAGTAGTTATGCATTTGGCCGAGCGCGCATAGATCGGTTGAAGGCCGGAGCTTTCCCCGAGGCGAGGACTCGCAAATCGGCTCACTATTCACTACTGACTACTGACTACTGACTACTACCCCGAACCAGTCGGAGCACATCATGCAGGGCGTCACCGTCGTCGACCATCCCCTCGTCCAGCACAAGCTGACCATCATGCGCAAGAAGGAGACCTCGACGGCCGGCTTCCGGCGGCTGCTGCGCGAGATTTCGCTGCTGCTCGGCTATGAGGTGACCCGCAATCTCGAACTGACCACGACCATGATCGAGACGCCGATCGAGGAGATGGAAGCGCCGACGCTGGAAGGCAAGAAGCTGGTCTTTGCTTCGGTGCTGCGCGCCGGCAACGGCCTGCTCGAGGGCCTGCTCGACCTGGTGCCGGCGGCACGCGTCGCCCATATCGGCCTCTACCGCGACCACGAGACGCTTGAAGCGGTCGAGTATTTCTTCAAGGCGCCGAGCGATCTTGCCGACCGCCTGGTGATCGTCGTCGATCCGATGCTGGCGACCGCGAATTCCGCGATCGCCGCGATCGATAAGCTGAAGGGGCGCGGCGCCACCAACATCCGCTTCCTCTGCCTGCTCGCCGCCCCCGAAGGCATCGAGCGCTTCACCAAGGCGCATCCGGACGTGCCGATCTTCACCGCCTCGATCGACCGGCAGCTGAACGACAAGGGCTACATCATGCCCGGCCTCGGCGACGCCGGCGACCGCATGTACGGGACAAAGTGAGCGCCGTTCTTAACTGGCCGTTTACGCAAGCTTGCGGTTCCCGCACGCGTTAAAGTCGTACACACCATGTCGGGCTTAAGGAGGCTGCTTCGCGAGCAATTCCAGGAAAGTGTGAAGCGGTTTTTCGTTCGGAATGCTCCAAAACAAGGGATAGAGCGGTTCGACGTTTCTTTGAAACGGTGAAACGCTCCAGGGGCATCAATGCTGCGCAAGATTCTCATTCTCGGTATCTTTGCCGGAACCTCGGCTTCTATTCCGATCGTCTATCAGGCTAACCCGCATCTGATGGACGGCTTGCTGAAATCGACCGACACCTCGCAACCGGCTGCGCCGGAGGCAGAACCGCAGGTCAATCTCGCCTCGGTTCCGGACAAGCCGGCGACGCCGGTGCCGCTCGGCCGTCAGGTGCTGGTCAATGCCGATGGGCGCGGCCACTTCACGTCGCAGTTCAAGCTCAATGGCCGCCAGATCGACGGCATGATCGACACCGGCGCGACGCTGGTCGCCATCAACACCTCGACGGCGCGCAGGATCGGCATCTCGCTCAATCCGTCCGACTTCAATCGACCGGTGAACACCGCCAACGGCGCGATCAAGGCCGCCGTGGTAACGGTCGACCGCCTGCAGATCGGCAAGATCTCGGTCGATAACGTCCAGGCGATGGTGCTCGACGACAGGGCGCTGCAGACCAACCTGATCGGCATGAGCTTCCTGCAGCGGTTGCAGAAATACCAGGTCCAGGACGGCTCGCTGCTGCTCGTTCAGTAAATCCGCCGTAAACAATTCCAGGAAAAGTGCGCAGCGGTTTTCCGTCCGGAATTGCGTCAGCCACAAAAGATAGAGCAGTTCACCGTTTCCGCGAAACGATGAACTGCTTTAGCGCGGCAGTATCCGCCTGAGCACGGTCTTTTCGGCGGGCGGTTTGGAACCGCCGATCGTATAAGCAGCTCGCACGGCCGCCGCCGCCGCCTCGGCCTCCGCATTGGTACGGGCATGCACTAGCGCCAGAGCCTCGCCCGGGCGCAGCTCGGCGCCGACCGGCAACAGCCCGGTCAAGCCAACGGCATGATCGATCTTGTCGTCCGGATGGCTACGGCCACCACCGAGCGTGACGACGGCAAGCCCGATATCGCGCGTGGCGATGCCGGTCACGAACCCGTCCTGTTCCGCCTTCACGGCCAGTTCGACCGGCGCAGTCGGCAAATATTTTTCCGCATTCTCGATGAAATCGGCGGGACCGCCAAGCGCCGACACCATTCGCGCGAAGACGGCCGCCGCACGGCCTCCGGCAAGCGCTTCGGTGGCGCGCCTGATGCCGTCCTGGTTGGACGATACGAGCCCCGCCGACTGCAGCATCTCGGCCGCCAGCGCCAGCGTCACCTCCTCCAGCCGCCGGTCACGATATCGCCCGGTGAGGAAATCGACGGCATTCTTCACCTCGACCGCGTTGCCGGCGGCCGAGGCCAGCGGCTCGCTCATGCCGGTCACCAGCGCTGAGGCCTTCAAGCCGGCGCCATTGGCGACCTCGACCAGGCTGTTCGCTAGGGCGACGGCATCGCGCGACTTCTCCATGAAGGCGCCGTTGCCGACCTTGACGTCGAGCACCAGCGAGCCCAGGCCCGCGGCAAGCTTCTTCGATAGGATCGAGGCGGTGATCAGCGGGACGGATTCGACCGTCCCGGTCACGTCGCGGATCGCGTAGAGCCTGCGGTCGGCCGGCGCGAGATCGGCTGTCTGGCCGATGATGGCGCAACCGGTCTCGAGCACCGTCTTACGAAAAAGCGCCACGTCCGGCTGACTGGCATAACCGGGGATGGCATCCATCTTGTCCAGCGTGCCGCCGGTGTGGCTGAGGCCGCGGCCCGAGATCATCGGCACACAGGCGCCGCAGGCCGCGACGATCGGCGCCAGCATCAGCGAGACATTGTCGCCGACGCCGCCCGTGGAATGCTTGTCGGTGACCGGGCCCGGCAGGTCGGACCAGTCGAGCACATCGCCGGAATCGCGCATCGCGATCGTCAGCGCCACCGCTTCCTCGCGGCTCATGCCGTTGAGGAACACGGCCATCGCGAAAGCGCCGACCTGGCCCTCGGAGATGGTGCCGGCCGTCAGCCCCGCGACGAAGGCCGCGATCTCGTCGGCCGAGAGTTTGTGGCCGTCGCGCTTTCGGCGGATGATCTCCTGCGGCAGCATCAGTCGGGCAAGCCGTCCTGGAAGACGCGCCGCAGGATCGTCGCCAGCCGCGCGCCGCCGATGGGCGCCATATCCTTGGTTTCCTGGTGCGAGAGCTCCGCTCCGGTCATGCCGGCCGCCAGGTTGGTGATGACCGAGCAGGCGGCGACCTTGAGCCCGAGGAAGCGGGCGAGGATGACTTCCGGCACGGTCGACATGCCGACCGCCGTCGCCCCCATGACGCGGGCCATGCGGATCTCGGCCGGCGTCTCGAAGCATGGTCCGGAAAACCACATATAGACGCCTTGATGCAGCGCAGTTCCCGTTGCCTTCGCCGCTTTCTCGATCGCGCCGCGCAAGCCGGCGTCATAGGCCTCGGTGAGGCCGACGAAGCGGCGGTCGCTCGGCTCGCCGATCAGCGGGTTGGAGCCGGAGAAATTGATGTGGTCGGTGATCAGCATCACCGAACCCGGCCCCATTTCAGGATCGACGGAGCCGGCGGCATTGGTGAGGATCAAATGCGAGATGCCGATGCCGGCAAGCACCTCCAGCGCCGGCCGCATCGCCGCGGCATTGCCATGCTCGTAATAATGCGCGCGCCCGGACAGCATCAGCACCGGCGTGCCGGCGAAATGCCCGGCGACCACCTCGCCGGCATGGCCGGAAACACCGCTGCGCGGGAAGCCCGGCAGTTCGGCATAGGAGATGCGCCTGGCATCCTTGACCTGGTCGACCAGCCCGCCCAGGCCCGAGCCCAGCACGAGCGCCGCAGTAGGCGCCAGTCCGTCCAGCTTCTCGACCAGATGATCCAGCGCTTCCTTCATTTCAACCCGCTCTTCATTTCAAGATGTCGCATGATCTTTTCGAGGCGGCGAAGACGGCGATGGCAAAGGCCTATGCGCCCTATTCGAAGTTCCCTGTGGGGGCAGCGCTGCGCACCGAGGACGGGCGCGTCTTCACCGGCGCCAATATCGAGGTGGCGTCCTATCCGGAAGGCTGGTGCGCCGAGACGACGGCGCTCGGCCATTACGTCATGGGTGGCGGCGTGCCCTGCAGGCGGATCGCCGCCGCATCGAGGAAACCGAACAACAGGCAGGCGAACATGGCGTTGACCGGCTTCCATT
>NZ_VFWS01000080.1:0-23121 GCF_006443065.1 Mesorhizobium sp. B1-1-5
GTCGCGGAGGCTTCAGCCAATCGCCTCCGTCGCAGAGGCGCCGGCCAATCAGCAACGCCTGCGGGCGCTGCCGCCAGACCTCCGGTTCGTCAACCCTCCGACAGACTACAGAATCTCGGTCTTCGCGATGTGAATCCCAAATCCTTCGAGGCCGACATAGTGGCGCTCGCGCGAGGCGATCAGGTTGATCGAGGAGATGCCCAGGTCCTTGAGGATCTGGGCGCCGAGGCCGATCTCGCGCCATTCGTTCTCGCGGCGGCGGGCTTCCTCATGGTCCTCGCGCTCGCCGCTCGCGGGCCGCTTGCGCTCCTGATGAGCGACACCGACCGAGCCTTCACGCAGGTAGACGATGACGCCGCGCCTGCGCTCGCCCATCGCCTTCATGATGCCGTCGAGCCGGTGGCTGGTGCCGAAGACGTCGGTGACGACATCTTCGGAATGCAGCCGTACCGGCACCTCTTCGCCATCGCGGATATCGCCGAAGACGACCGCGAGATGGTGCATGGAATCCCAGGGCAGCGTGTAGGTGAAGGCCTGCGCCTTGCCGCCGGGCGTGTCGATGTCGGAGCAGGCGACGCGCTCTACCAGCGTTTCCTTGCGCTGGCGGTAGGCGATGAGGTCGGCGACCGAGACCTGCTTCAGCCCATGCTCCTCGGCGAAGGCCTGCACTTGCGGCCCGCGCTTGACCGTGCCGTCGTCATTGACCAGTTCCGAGATGACGCCGACCGGCGGCAGGCCGGCGAGCTTGCAGAGATCGACCGCGGCTTCCGTATGGCCGGAGCGCATCAAGACGCCGCCTTCGCGCGCGATCAGCGGGAAGATGTGGCCGGGGCGCACGAAATCCGACGGGCCGACATTGCCATTGGCAAGGTTGCGCACGGTGAGCGTGCGGTCGTCGGCGGAAATGCCTGTTGTCGTGCCATGCTTGAAATCGACGCTGACGGTGAAAGCGGTGGTGTGCGCGGAATCATTGTCCGCCACCATCGGCGCGAGGTTCAGCCGCCTCGCGTCCTCGCGCAGCATCGGCGTGCAGACGATGCCGGAGGTGTTGCGCACGATGAAGGCCATCTTCTCCGGCGTGCAGTGGACGGCGGCGACGATCAGGTCGCCCTCGTTCTCGCGCCCGTCATCGTCCATGACGACGACGATTTCGCCGCGCTCGAAGGCACGGATCGCTTCGACGATCTTCTTCTGGTCGTAAGGCATCGGCGCTCGCTTCGCTCGCGGGAGTAGGGGAATAAGGGAGTAGGGAAGGAAAAAACTCGGCGGCGGGGCCGTAACATACTCCCCTACTCCCTACTCCCCTCTCTCCCTGTTTGTCCTCTGTGCCGCAGATAATGATCTGCGATCGCGCAGGCAACCATGGCTTCGCCGATCGGCACTGCGCGGATGCCGACACACGGATCGTGGCGACCCTTGGTCATCACCTCGACATTCTTGCCGTCCTTGTCGATCGACTGGCGCGGGGTCAGGATCGACGAGGTCGGCTTGACGGCGAAGCGGGCGACGATCGCCTGGCCGGTCGAGATGCCGCCCAGTATGCCGCCGGCATTGTTGGACAGGAACACCGGCTTGCCGTCATTGCCCATGCGCATCTCGTCGGCATTCTGTTCGCCGGTGATGCGGGCCGCCTCGAAACCATTGCCGATCTCGACGCCCTTGACGGCGTTGATCGACATCAGGCCCGACGCGATGTCCTGGTCGAGCTTGGCATAGATCGGCGCGCCGAGGCCGGCCGGCACGCCGTCGGCGACGATCTCGATCACTGCGCCGACCGAGGAGCCGGCTTTGCGGATGCCGTCGAGATAAGCGGTGAAGACCGGGACCGAGGCCGGATCCGGGGTGAAGAACGGGTTCTCGGCGTCGCCGACGAAATTCCAGTTCCAGTTGGCGCGGTCGATGGATTTTTCGCCCATCGACACCAGCGCGCCGCGTACCGTCATGCCAGGCACTATCCTGCGCGCCAGGGCGCCCGCGGCGACCCGCGCTGCCGTCTCGCGCGCCGAGGAGCGGCCGCCGCCGCGGTGGTCGCGCAGCCCGTATTTGACGTCGTAGGTGTAGTCGGCATGGCCCGGCCGGTACTGGCGGGCGATCTCGCCATAGTCCTTGGAGCGCTGGTCGACATTCTCGATCAGCATCGACACCGGTGTGCCGGTGGTGATCATCGTCTCGTCGTCCTCGTCGAGGATGAAGCCGGACAGGATCTTGACCTCGTCCGGCTCGCGGCGCTGGGTGACGAAGCGCGACTGCCCGGGGCGGCGGCGGTCGAGCTCGGCCTGGATATCCTCGCGCTTGAAGCGGATGCCGGGCGGGCAGCCGTCGACAACGCAGCCGAGCGCGGCGCCATGGCTTTCACCCCAGGTGGTGACGCGGAAGAGATGGCCGAATGTGTTGTGAGACATGAGAATACGCCCTGCCCCGGTGAGGGAACCCGGTTAAGGCTGCCTTCTATTGGCGTTTTCCACAGTGGTCAAACGGCTGCATCAAACTGTGATGTGGCGGATTTAGTTTTGACACATTCGGTTGGTTTCTGCTCTTTTCCCATCCGCCGTTGAGGACCCGCCGCTGACAAGCCGGCGCAATGACCTAAAGAGGACGACGATGCGTACCCTGATTGGCGCGGCCTGCGCCATGTTGCTGATTTCCACCGCCGCCGCGTTCGCCGGCCAAACCGAAGGCCTGATCAAGAAGGTCGACAAGGACACGCTGACGCTGACGCTCGACGACGGCAAGGCCTACAAGCTCAATGCCGAGACCGATATCGACTCGCTGAAGCCCGGCATGGACATCGTCATTGCCTATGACGTGGCCAATGGCGAGAATGTCGTGACCGATATGCAGTTGCCCGACAGCGACCAGAATTAATCTTTCGAGTTAGAGGCTGGAGCGTCCGTGTTTCGTCATTCTAGGGTCTGCGCGCGTCGCTTCGCTCCTGCTTCGCCCTGGAATGACGAAGCGGAGTGCCTTCAAATCCACTCCAAGCTCCGGCCCTCCAGCCGCAGCAGGCGGTCCTGGGGGATTTCGAGGCTGGCGGCCTCCTGCTTGGAAATGCCGGTGACCAAGCGGAAGAAGCAGCGCATGACGCCGCCATGGGTGACGCAGGCGGTCGGCTGGCGCAGCGCGTCCAGCCACGGCTTGATCCGCTCAAGCAGCATTTCGTAGCTTTCGGCGCCCTCGCCCGGCGGCTGGAAATCCCATTTGGCGTGGCGGCGGCCATCGGTTGAACCGGGGGCGCGTTGTTCGAGCTCGGCGAAGGTGAAGCCCTGCCAGTCGCCGAAACTTATCTCCACCAGACGCGGATCGGTGCGGTAGGCGGAGGGATCGAGCCCCATAGCTTCGCGCATCAGCTCCATCGTCTCGCGCGTGCGCCGCATCGGGCTGGCGACAAAGTCGAAATCCGCAGGATTTCTGATGAGTTCCGCCAGCCGCAGGCCGTTCTGTGTCGCCTGTTTGCGGCCGAGCGCGTTGATGTCGGTGTCGGCCTGACCCTGCAGGCGGTGCTCGGCATTCCACTCGGTCTGGCCGTGGCGGACGATGTAGACGAGCGGATACATCAGGTCTTCCAAGGTCGGGCCAGGGCCTGGGACGAAGGATAGGCGAGGTAAGGATCAGTCCTTGACGGTCGAGATGTCCGGCGCGTCCACCGCCTTCATGCCGACGACATGATAGCCGGAATCGACGTGGTGCACCTCGCCGGTGACGCCGCGCGACAGGTCCGACAGGAAATAGACGCCGGAATCGCCGACCTCTTCCTGGGTTACCGTCTGCTTGAGCGGCGAATTGTATTCGTTCCACTTCAGGATGTAGCGGAAGTCGCCGATGCCGGAGGCGGCCAGCGTCTTGATCGGACCGGCCGAGATTGCGTTGACGCGGATCTTCTTGGCGCCGAGGTCGACGGCGAGATAGCGCACGCTGGCCTCCAGCGCCGCCTTGGCGACGCCCATGACGTTGTAATGCGGCATCACCTTCTCCGCGCCGTAATAGGTCAGCGTCAGAAGCGAGCCGCCATCGGTCATCAGCGGCTCGGCGCGCTTGGCGATGGTGGTGAAGGAATAGACCGAAATGTCCATGGTGCGCAGGAAATTGTCGCGCGTTGTCTCGACATAACGGCCGGTGAGCTCATCCTTATCGGAGAAGGCGATGGCGTGAACGAGGAAGTCGAGCTTGCCCCAGTGCTTGGCGATGTCGGCGAAGACCGCGTCGAGGCTTTCCGGGTCGGTGACATCGCAATGGCCCGCGACATGCGCGTTGAGCTCGGCCGCCAGCGGCTCGACGCGCTTCTTGAAGGCTTCGCCCTGATAGGTCAGCGCGATCTCGGCGCCATGGTCGGCGCAAGCCTTGGCGATGCCGAAAGCGATCGACCGATTGTTCGCGACGCCGAGGATCAGGCCCCGCTTACCGGCCATCAGGCCCTGTCCACCCGCCATGTGCAAGCTCTCCGCAAGAATATCTGCTTTGTGGAGAGCCCTATCGCACAGGCACAAAGCCCCTTCAAGCGCCCAAAGGACACTGTAACAGGAACAAAATTCCCTCAATCAGCCTTTTTGGCGGCGCATCAGGGCCTCGAGTTCCGCATCGCCGCCTTCCGGCAGCATCAGCCGTACGTGGGCATAGAGATCGCCATGGCCGCCTGCCTTCTCCGGCAGGCCCCTGCCCTTGAGGCGCAGCACCTTGTCCGAGCTCGACCATGCGGGCACGTTGACCGCGAGCTTACCGGTCGGCGTCTCGACCGCCACTTTGGCGCCGAGCACCGCATCGGCCAGATCGACGGGAAGATCGACATGCAGGTCGCGGCCTTCGATGCGGTAGCGCGAATGGCGGCGGATGTGGATCTTGACCAGCGCATCGCCAGGCTGGCCTGGACCCTGCTCGCCCTGGCCCTTCAAGCGGATCGTCTGGCCATCCTCGACATAGGCCGGCAGCTTGACCGCCACCTTGCGGCCGTCGGGGAACATCGCCGTCACCTTATCGGCGGTGGCTGCCTCCTCGATACTGATATCCATGGTGACGTTGAGGTCCGCGGCCTGGACCGGCTGACGGCGGTCGGCCCGGCCGGCGCCGCGGGCGCCGGAGAAGGCATCGCCAAAAATCTGGCTGAAGATGTCGCTGTTGCCGTCGAACGGATCGCCGCCCGGGCGCCCGGTGCGAAATTCGAAATGCGCGCCGCCGGGGCCTTGCTGACGACGGAATCCGGCGAACGGATCGCCGCCGGCCGCGCCTTCAAAGCCCTGGAATTTAGGCTTGCCGTCGGCGTCGATCTCGCCGCGATCGTAGGCGGCGCGTGTCTTCTCGTCGCCGACGATCTCGTAAGCCTGGTTGGCGGCGGCAAAACGGTCCTTCGCCTTCGGATCATTCGGATTCTGGTCCGGATGATATTTCTTGGCGAGCTTGCGGTAAGCCGATTTTATGTCCTTGGCCGATGCGTTCTTGGCAACGCCCAGCACCTCATAGGGGTCGCGCATGCTTCCTGCCTGCAAGAGAGAACGGATTTGTAGTCGCCCCCTATATGCGCTCGCATAGGAAGAAATTCCAGTGGCGCAAGGGCAATTGGCACCCGAAAATCAGAGTGCCGGACAATCAGAGCGCCTTGAATTCCTGCATGCGCCAGCCGCCGGCTTCGGCCAGGCACAGCTTGCCCTTGTAGAGTGCGACACCGTCGAAGCTCTCGCGCGTGGCGCTGAAGCGGCGGCAGGTCAGGCCGCCATCCTTCAGTTCCACCAGTTCGGTGATCGCGCCGCGGGACCCGGTTCCGGCATTGGCCCATGGCAGCGCTTGGCCGCCAAGCTCCTTCACGTCGGCGGAGGAAACCGCGTTGCCGATGGTGGTCTGATCGGAGTCCTTGTCGGCCGCCGGGGCAGCCGGCGAAGACGGCGCGCTGGAGGTGATGATCGAGCGGTCGACGTCGGCCTTTTCGAGGCTGAAGCCGCCGGCACCGCAAGCGGCAAGCGATAGCGCCAACGTCACGACCACAGCCTTGACGCTGGCAGAAGCGATAACGCCCCATTGCCTGCTGTCAAAAGCTTGCGCGATACGCGACAATCGGCCAACTCCTCCCGCAACGGTAAAAATTCGGAAAACTATGAACGAAACTGAGTTAACAAGCAGTGACTTCACCGAGGCCGCGGAGCCGTTCAGGCTCTTTGCCGCATGGCTGGAGGATGCCACCAAAAGCGAGCCCAACGATCCCAACGGCGTAGCGCTGGCAACCGTCGACGCCGACGGCATGCCGGATGTGCGAATGGTGCTGCTCAAGGGGTTCGACGAAAAGGGATTTGTCTTCTACACGAATTTCGAGAGCGCCAAGGGCCGCGAGATTCTTGGCAGCATGAAGGCGGCGATGTGCTTCCACTGGAAATCGCTGCGCCGCCAGGTGCGTATACGCGGGCCGGTGGAGATCGTCAGCGACGCCGAGGCCGACGCCTATTACGCGACACGTCCGCGCGGCAGCCGCATCGGCGCCTGGGCCTCGAAACAGTCGCGGCCGCTGGAAAGCCGGTTCGCACTGGAGAAGGCGGTGGCCGAATACACGGCGCGCTACGCCATCGGCGAGATCCCGCGCCCGAAACATTGGTCGGGTTTCCGCATCCTGCCGCAGACGATCGAGTTCTGGCATGACAGGCCGTTCCGCCTGCACGACCGCATGCTTTTCTCGCGCAACGCCGCCGGCTGGGACAAGACGCGGCTTTATCCCTGAACGGTACCGCAGGCGAAGGGCTCAGCCCTTCTTGCGCGTCATGAACGCAGTCAGCGCCGCGCGCGCCTCGTCCGACTTGAGCCGCTCGCGGAAATGTTGGCTTTCGACCTCGATGCGGGCGGTCAATTCCTCGCGCGGCTCGCGCATCAGGTCGCGCGCGATCTTCAGCGCCTGCGGCGGCTTGGCCGCGATGTCGTTGGCGGCGGCCAACACCGCGCTTTCGAGGGAGCCTTCCGCGACGACATCGTAGATCATACCGGCGGCCTTGGCGCGCTCGGCCGAAAAGCCTTCGCCGAGGCCGAGCAGCGCGAAGGCGCCCTGCCGGCCAAGCAGCCGCGGCGCGATCAGGCTGGAGCCGGCTTCCGGCACCAGGCCGAGATCGACGAAGGGCGTGCGAAAGAGCGTTCGCGGAGTCGCAAAGGTCAAGTCGCAATGCAGGTTGAGCGTGGTGCCGATGCCCACGGCGATGCCGTCGACGCCCGACACCATCGGCTTTTCGGTCCTGGCCAACGCCATCAGGAAATCCCAGACCTCGTTGCCACCCTCGCCGCCGGTGGCGATGACCAGGAAATCGGCTAGGTCGTTGCCGGCGGAAAAGGCGCCTGGAACGCCGAGGAAGACATGGACGCGGACCGCCGGATCGGCATCACCTTCGGCGAGCGCCGCCGACATTTTCGCATACATGGCGCGCGTCAGCGCGTTCTTCTTGTCCGGGCGGTTGATGCGGATGATCTGCACGGCGCCCTGGCGCTCGACGAGGATGTGGTCTGTCACGATTTTTCCTTGTGAACGTCAAGCGGAAATCAGTTGCTTGCCGGCGGCGACGAGGCTCTCGGCGCCGTCGACGACACGCTCCTTCAGGGCGCGCGTCTCGCCGAGCAGGTTTTCGGCGAAAAAGCGGCAAAGTGCGACGCGGCCGCGGTCGGCCAGCCCGCCTTGCGCCAGATAGGCGCCGCCGGCGGCGAGCGAGATCAGGCGCAGATAGGGCGTGGCGCCGGCCATCGCGGCGTCGGCCTTGCCGTCGGCAAGCTGCCTCTGCAGGAAGCGCGTCGCCTCATCGAGATCGGCAAGCGCACGGTCGAGATTGTCGGCAGTGCGGCCGAAACCCTCAATGTTGGAGGTGCGCACCGCATCGGCCACCGCTTTCAACTCGCCGATATAGGAATGCACATGCTCGCCACCGCCGAGCGGCAGCTTTCGCGCCACAAGATCGATCGCCTGGATGCCGTTGGTGCCTTCATAGATCGGCGCGATGCGCGCGTCGCGATAAAGCGCTGCGGCACCTGTCTCCTCAATGAAGCCCATGCCGCCATGGACCTGGACGCCGAGCGAGGCGACTTCGACGCCGATATCGGTCGAGAAGGCTTTAGCGAGCGGCGTCAGCAGGTTGGCGCGGTCGCGCCAGTTTGCCGCTGCATCGCCCTCGCCGACACGCGCGCGGTCGATGGCATGCGCGCAGGAATAGGCGATCGAGCGGGCGATCTGGGTCAGCGCCTTCATGGTGAGCAGATTGCGCTGCACGTCCGGGTGATGGATGATCGGCGCCATGCCTGAGCCCGAATAGGCGGAAGCCTTGCCCTGGCGGCGCTCATTGGCATAGGCGATCGCCTTCTGGGTGGCGGCCTCGGCCACCGCCACGCCCTGCATGCCGACGGCGAGGCGGGCGTTGTTCATCATGGTGAACATGCAGGCCAGCCCCTTGTTCTCCTCGCCGATCAGCCAACCGATGGCGCCGGGTGTGGCGCCTTGAAAACCGTCGCCATAGATCATGGTGCAGGTCGGCGACGCATGGATGCCGAGCTTGTGCTCGAGGCCGGAACAGAAGACGTCGTTGCGGTCGCCGAGCGAACCGTCGTCGTTGACAAAAAACTTCGGCACCAAAAACAGCGAGATGCCGCGCGTGCCGGCCGGCGCGTCGGGCAATCTGGCCAGCACCATATGCACGATGTTGTCGGTGAAATCGTGCTCGCCATAGGTGATGAAGATTTTTTGGCCGAAGATGCGGTAGGTGCCGTCGCCGACCGGCTCGGCGCGGCTGCGCAAGGCCGCGAGGTCCGAGCCCGCCTGCGGCTCGGTAAGATTCATCGTGCCCATCCACTCGCCGGAGACGAGTTTTGCGAGGTATTTGGACTTGAGTTCCTCCGATGCGTGTTTGTCGAGCGCCTCGACCGCGCCCATGGTCAGCGTCGGGCCGATGCCAAAGGCCATGGCGGCGGAGTTCCACATTTCGAGCGCAGCGACGCAGAGCATGGTCGGCAGGCCCTGCCCGCCGAATTCCTCAGGACCGGACAGCGCGTTCCAGCCGGCCTCGATCCAGCGCCGGTAGAGTTCCTTCCAGCCGGGCGGCATGTTTACGGCAGCGTCCTTCAGCACAGCACCATGTTCGTCGCCGATCTTGTAGAGTGGAGCGACCTCCTCGCTGGCGAAGCGGCCCGCCTCGGCCAGGATAGCGTCGACAAGGTCCTCGCCGAGATCGCCGAAAATGCCGGCGTCAAGCGCCGGCTTCAGCCCCGCCACCTGCTTCAGCGTGAAGGCTATGTCCTCGACCGGCGCGCGATACATGTCTGCTCCTCCCATTCCGGCCGAGCGTAGGCGCATGGCCGAAGCGAAGCCCTCCACCTTTGGACCGGCCTTACGCCTTCTTTTTACGTAAACGTCAACTTTTGTCACGTGGATTTTGCGAGACTTCGTCATCACGGGCGAAGCGGGAGCGAAGCGGACGCGTAGAGCCGAGGATCCTGACCTTGGCTGCCGGATGCAGCAGAGTAGAATTCTGGACCGTAAAAGCGCCTCAACGTAACGGAATTCTATGGTCTGCGCGCGTCGCTCCGCTCCTTGCTCCGCCATAGAATGACGACCTGACGAGCGTTTCGACCAATCACGAAGGGTGGCAACGCTTTGTCCCAAATGAAGCAGATCGCCAACTTTGGAGATTAGCCGAAGCGCCCGAACTTCGTCATCCACGGGCGGGGCGGGAGCGCAGCGGACGCGCAGACCCGAGGATCCATTCCGTGACCTCGCGCGAAGGGCTCAGCGGAGCAGAATTCTGCACCGCTAGAAGCGCCTCAACGTCACGGAATGGATTCTATGGTCTGCGCGCGTCGCTTCGCTCCTTGCTCCGCCATAGAATGACGAGATCGCGAAGGTCATGGCAATCTCAGGGCTGCAATTACCACTCAAAGCTTCTAAGATGAGCTACATCCGGCTGGTATGATCCGCCGATTGCAGCGCAAAGTGAACCCGACATCCTATGCTTGCCAGACCCGACGCCTATCGCTGCATCGAGTGCGAGCTGCCCTACCGGGCGCCGGGCTTCCACTACTATCACGGCATGGTCGAGGAAGGCCCCGCCTACTGGACCGATCGCGGCCTGTTGTGCTCGCCGCAATGCTCTCTCGCGCATCACAAGAAGCGCAAAACCGAAGGCACGCTGCCGCAGGAGCCGGCGCCCGATCCATTCGAGGTTCCGTCGCTCCTCAGGCGCTGAGAGCCTTCGCGTTTTTGAAAGCACTTCCTTAACCATGGCGGTTCAGGATCGTTCCCTGGTCAGTGGGGACACCCTGATTGAAAAAGCCGGCGCGCCCTCTTCGCCGCCTGGCGCTTCTCGCGGCGGCGATTGCGCTGGGCACGGCGGCAAAGGCCTCGGATTTCTCCGAGCCGTGGAAGAATGCCGACCGCCCGCTGGTGATCGACGCCTACGAATACAATTCGATCGACTGGCAGCAGCTCGTCACCGACAAGCGTATCACCGGCTTCATCAACAAGGCCTCCGACGGATTGCCGCCGCCCTATTTCTGCTTCGGCGCCGAAGCCGACGTCAAACTCTGCAAGGCGCAGTGGAAGCGCTATGCGGTGACGCGCGAATTGTTCCAGACGCGCAAGGTAGTGGCCAAGGCGCTCGGCCTGAAATGGGGCGCCTATCACCTGGCGCGGCCCGGCAACCCGGTCGAGCAGGCCAATAACTTCATCGATTTCGCCGAGCCGGAGCCCGACGAGCTGATGGCCCTCGACATCGAAGGCATCGATGCAACGCAATGGATGTCGCTGGAGGACGCGGAAGAATTCGTGCGCCAGGTGCATCGCCGCCTCGGCCGCTTCCCGGTGCTCTATGTCAACGGCAAGACCGCCCAGTATATCGCCGACAACCGCTACCAATATCGGCTCCTGTCGCGGCTGCCGCTCTGGTATGCGCGCTACAAGCCTGACATCGACGTGCATTTCCCGATGGGCAACTGGCAGGGCTATGCGCTCTGGCAATTCTCGGCGCACACCAATTGCGGCCGCTTCCGTTGCCCCTACCGCGTGCCCGGCACGCCCAACGACATCGACGTCAGCGTCGCACCGATGAGCGCCGACGAGCTGCGCCGGCAATGGGCCTTCGGCGGCCTGCTCGACGTGCCGGCCGACTACCTCGCCTCGATCCCGGTGCCGCTCTCGCGCGAAGCGGCGCTCGCAGGCAAAGTGACGATCACCTATGCCGACGTGGCGGCGCCGCCGACCTTCGAGGAGATGGTGGCGGTGCTCGGCGCGCGCTGGGAAACATTCCGCGACGGATTCCGCATGCCGGTGGTGAAGACGGTGCCGCGGCGCGCCGGCTTCGGCATCGCGCAATATGTCGCCTGGAAGCGCTCGGGACAGCGCACGCCCGAGCAGATCGACGCGGCTTTCGCCGCTGCCGCCGATCCGGTCAGCACCGCCTCGACGGCGCTCGACAGCGCCAAGCGCTGACTTCTTCCAAGAGCCGACTTCTTCCAGGAGCCGAGGAACATCAACGATGGTTGCCCAGGCTGGCATACATGCCGGTGGTGCGAAACTGCGTCGGATTGATGCCGTAACAGCGGCGAAAGACCTTGGAGAAATAGTTTGCATCCTCGAAGCCGCACAGCACCGCGACTTCCTTGACCGGCAGGAAATCGGCCTTGGTCAGGAGTTTCGCCGCCCGCTGCAGACGCTGCTGCAGCACGAATTCGGCCGGCGGCAATCCTTCGCTCTCAGCGAAGCAGCGCGAGAAATGGGCGCGGCTCAAGCCACTGATCTGGACCAGCTCCGCCACCGGCAGCGGCTTATCGAGATTGGCGTTGATGTGGTCGATGACCGGCTGCATGGCGCTTTGCTTCTCGGCGAAGGCGTGCGAGCCGAAGACATCGTCATAAAGCGCCATTGCCGCCTCATAGGCGATCGCCGAGGCCGCGCCTGGCGAAGCGGCGCCCTTGATCAGCCGCAGGCTGCAATCGGCAAGGTGATCGATGGTGGCCGGCTGCAGCCGCAGCACCGGGCCCGAGACGCTGAGGATGGACTTGTGGATGCGCAGCGCCTCCTCGCCATTCATCGAGATCCAGAAATATTCCCAGCGGTCGCCCTTGGCCAACCAGTAGCGATGGTTGTGCGGCACCAGAACCAGCAGCGTGTCGTTCGCCTGCAGGCGGTAATTGCGGCTCTCGTAGCGCAATTGACCGGTGCCGCTGATCGTATGCTGGAGCACGGTGAACGGGGTCTGGCCGCGTTTCCTGCCGTCCCAGTCATATGCCTCGTCCTCGCGCAGTTCATAGCCCGTGCTGGTCGGCATGGCATGCAGGCGCTGGCGGCCGCGCGGCAGCGAGATCGTCCGCATCAGCTTTCCGTTGGCGATCAGGTCCCGCAGCACAAAATTACCCTCGAAAGCATAATCCTTCTCTGGCCCCGTCGGCGAATAAGCGCATAATCCGGCTCTCAAGAACGCGAAAGACCCGCGGTCGAGGAGCGGGCGGGAGGAGAAAGAGCCGGATTTCCGGCTTTGGGTGGCATGCGCGCTGCTGCGCGCGGCCATGTTCTCTCCTTTGCTCCTTGCCTAGCATTCGATTGGATCGAGGTGAAGGTGATGAGTTTCAAAATCGCTATTATCGGCGCCGGCAGTGTCGGATTCACCAAGAAGCTGTTCACCGACATTCTGTGCGTGCCGGAGTTCAAGGACATCGAATTCGCGCTGACCGATGTCAGCGAGCACAATCTGGCGATGATCAAGGCGATCCTCGACAGGATCGTCGAGGCGAACAAGTTGCCGACCAGGGTGACGGCGACCACCAACCGCCGCAAGGCGCTGGAGGGCGCGCGCTATATCATCAGTTGCGTGCGCGTCGGCGGGCTCGAAGCCTATGCCGACGACATCCGCATCCCGCTGAAATACGGTATCGACCAATGCGTCGGCGACACGATCTGCGCCGGCGGCATTCTCTACGGCCAGCGCAACATTCCGGTGATCCTCGACTTCTGCAAGGATATAAGGGAGGTCGCCGCCACCGGTGCCAAGTTCCTCAACTACGCCAACCCGATGGCGATGAACACCTGGGCCGCGATCGAATACGGCAAGGTCGACACGGTCGGCCTCTGCCACGGCGTTCAGCATGGCGCCGAGCAGATCGCCCAGGTGCTCGGCGCGAAGTCGCCCAAGGAGCTCGACTATGTCTGTTCCGGCATCAACCACCAGACCTGGTTCGTCGAGCTCAGGCTGAACGGCCGGCCGATCGGCAGGGACGAATTGATCTCCGCCTTCGAGGCACATCCGGTCTATTCGAAGCAGGAAAAGCTTCGCATCGACGTGCTGAAGCGTTTTGGGGTCTATTCGACTGAAAGCAACGGCCATCTGTCGGAATATCTGCCCTGGTATCGCAAGCGTCCCGACGAGATCGCGCGCTGGATCGACATGTCCGACTGGATCCATGGCGAGACGGGCGGCTACCTGCGCTATTCGACCGAAACCCGCAACTGGTTCGAGACGGAATATCCGCAATTCCTCGAAGCGGCCTCGAAACCGATCGACCCGGCAAAACGCTCGAACGAACACGCCAGCCACATCCTCGAGGCGCTCGAGACCAACCGCGTCTATCGCGGCCATTTCAACGTCAAGAACAACGGCGTGATCACCAACCTGCCGCAGGACGCCATCATCGAATCGCCCGGCTTCGTCGACCGGTTCGGCATCAACATGGCCGCCGGCATCACCTTGCCGGAAGCCTGCGCCGCCACCTGTATGGCTTCGATCAACGTCCAGCGCATGTCGGTGCATGCCGCGATCGCCGGCGACATCGACCTGTTGAAGCTCGCCGTGCTGCACGATCCGCTGGTGGGAGCCGTGTCGACGCCGGAAGAGGTCTGGCAGATGGTGGACGAGATGGTCGTCGCGCAGGCTCAATGGCTGCCGCAATACGCGCATGCCGTTCCGGCGGCAAAGGAGCGGCTTTCGAAATCCAAGGTCAAGACGCGTGAATGGGCGGGCGCGGCGCGGCGCAGCGTGCGCTCGATCGAGGAATTGCGCGCCGAAAAGGCGGCGCTGAAACAGGCCGGCTGAGACTGGGACAAGCAGCCGGGCCTGCAGGAGGCAGGTCCCGTCGGAATGAGCCGTCCCGAACAAAAGGCGGGCAACAGCAGACATCCACATCTGGGAGGAGACTATGAGGAACCTGCATAGAATTGGCATCGCCGCCGGGCTGATGCTCAGCGTTTCAGTCCACGCACTCAACGCTTTCGCGTCCGAACCGACAGTGCCGCCGCAGCCGGCGACATTCCCGGCCGAAGGCAAGATCCACTATGTGGCGCGCGACTCCATCCTGGAGTTCAAGGCGCTGCCCGAATATCACGAGCCGGACTGGGTGACGGAGAAATACGTCAAGACCGGCAAGCTGCCGCCGGTCAAGGACAGGCTGCCCAAGGAGCCGCTGGTCTTCAAGACCGGCAACATGCCCGACGGCATCGGCGTCTATGGCGACACGATGCGCCACGTCATCGGCGGCAGGCCGGAAGGCTGGAACTACGGCGCCGGCCAGACGCAAGGCTGGGGCGGCATCGATATCGGCCTGTCCGAATGCCTGACGCGCACGGCGCCGCTGTTCCAGGTCGAGGCCAAGGATACCGAGCCGCTGCCGAACCTCGCCAAGAGCTGGGACTGGTCGAGCGACGGCCACAAGCTCACCATGCATCTGATCGAAGGCGCCAAATGGTCCGACGGCGCGCCGTTCAACGCCGACGACGTCATGTTCTACTGGGATGACGAAGTCGTCGATCCCAACGTCTCGCCGCTCAACGGCGCCACGCCCGAAACCTTCGGTGTCGGCACGACGCTGAAGAAGGTCGACGACTACACCGTCGAGTGGACCTTCAAGGAGGCGTTCCCGCGGCAATATCTCTATGCGATGGCTTACGGCACCTTCTGTCCCGGCCCTTCGCATATCCTGAAGCCGCAGCATCCGAAATATTCGAAGAACACCTACGATCAGTTCAAGAACGCCTTCCCGCCGGACTATATGAACATGCCGGTGATGGGCGCCTGGGTGCCGGTCGAATACCGGCCGGACGATATCATCGTCTTGCGGCGCAACCCCTACTATTGGAAGGTCGACGAAAAGGGCAACCAGCTGCCCTATCTCAACGAGCTGCAATACAAGCTGTCGACCTGGGCCGACCGCGACGTCCAGGCGGTGGCGGGCTCGGGCGACTTCTCGAACCTTGAGCAGCCCGAGAATTTCGTCGCCTCGCTGAAGCGCGCGGCCGACTCGAACGCGCCGGCCCGGCTTGCCTTCGGCCCGCGCCTCATCGGCTACAATCTGCGCATGAATTTCTCCGCCAATGGCTGGGGCAACCCGGACGAACGCGGCCAGGCGGTGCGTGAATTGAACCGCAACGAGGACTTCCGCAAGGCGGTGACCATGGCGCTCGACCGCAAGGCGCTGGGCGACTCGCTGGTCAAGGGTCCGTTCACCGCCATCTATCCGGGCGGCTTCTCGTCGGGCACCAGCTTCTATGACCGCAAGTCGACGGTCTACTATCCGTTCGATCTCAAAGGCGCCAAGGCCGAGCTTGCCAAGGCCGGGCTGAAGGACACCGACGGCGACGGCATCGTGAACTTCCCGGCCGGCACCGCCGGCGGCAAGAACGTCGAGATCGTGATGCTGGTCAACAACGACTACACCACCGACAAGAGCCTTGCCGAAGGCGTGGTCGCGCAGATGGAAAAGCTCGGGCTGAGGGTCGTGCTCAACGGGGTCAACGGAACGCAGCGCGACGCCATCCAATATTCCGGCCGTTTCGACTGGCTGATCCGGCGCAACGAGACCGAGCTGACCTCGGTGGTGCAGAACACCGAGCAACTTGCTCCCGTCGGCCCGAAGACCAGCTGGAATCACCGCGCACCGGAAAGCGGCGAGGTCGACCTGATGCCCTTCGAGAAGGACCTCGTGGACATCGTCAACAAGTTCGTGACGACGCAGGACAACGACCAGCGTGCCGACCTGATGCGAAAGTTCCAGAAGATATCGACCGAGCATGTCTACAATGTCGGGCTGACGGAGTATCCGGGCGCGCTCATCATCAACAAGCGCTTCTCCAACATCCCGCAAGGCACGCCGATCTACATGTTCAACTGGGCCGAGGATTCGATCGTCCGCGAACGTGTCTTCGTCGCCGCCGACAAGCAGGCGAAGCACGAATTGTATCCGGAGGAGCTTCCCGGCAAGCCGGGTGACAAGGGTCCGATGTAAGGTTTACCTCCCCTGACGAAAAGATGTCCGGCCGCGCCGCGGCGCGGCCGGACAACGAAACCTCCGAACGCACCTCAGGGAGCGACCGCCAGAAAGGAAGCTGACCGCCCATGCTGCGATTCCTGCTTATGCGCATAGCGTCGGCGCTTCCCGTCCTCGCCATTTTGAGCCTCGTCACCTTCGCCATCATCCAGGCGCCGCCCGGCGACTATGCGGATTACATCCGCTCGCAGCTGATCAACCAGGGCGGCGCTTCCTACGCCGAGGCTGAAGCGCAAGCCCAGGCCTACCGCGTCGAGCATGGCCTCGATAAGCCGCTGCCCGTCCAGTATCTCAACTGGATCGGCGGCATCGTCACCCGCGGCGATTTTGGCTACAGCCTCTACTACAACAAGCCCGTGGCCGATGTGGTGGGCGAGCGCCTGCCGCGCACCTTGCTTCTGGCGCTGGTCTGCCATCTGCTCGCCTCGGTGCTCGGCATCAGCTTCGGCATATGGGCGGCGACGCGGCAGTATTCCTGGATCGATTCGACACTTTCGGCGATCTCGTTCCTCGGCATGACGGTGCCGCGCTTCCTGATGGCGCTGATCATCGTCTATCTCTTGGTCTTCCAGTTCAACGTCTCCGAGATCGGCTCGTTCTTCTCGCCGCAATATGGCGGCGCGCCCTGGTCGTGGGCGAAGTTCGTCGACCTCATCAAACATGTCTGGCCGGTTGTGGCCATCGCGACCTTCGGCGGCCTCGCCTACAATATGCGCGTCATGCGTGGCAATCTGCTCGACACGCTCAACGCGCAATATGTCGAGACGGCCAAGGCCAAGGGCCTGACCGGCGGCGCCGTCGTCATGCGGCACGCTGTGCCCAACGCGCTGCATCCGCTGGTGATGTATCAAGGCGTGGTGCTGCCCTATATGCTCACCGGCGAGATCGAGACGGCAATCATCTTCGCGCTGCCCACTGTCGGCCCGGCGATCGTCGGCTCGATGGCGGTCGGCGACGTCTATGTCACCGCGACCTTCATGATGGTGCTCTCGGCGACGCTGATCGTCGGCAACATCATCGCCGACATGCTGCTGGTCCTGCTCGACCCGCGCATCCGCCAGTTCGGGGAGCGCTAGATGCTGGCCCGCGATCCCTTATCCCCGCCCCCATCCCTTACGCCCTTGCCGGCCGAAAGCGTCCCGGTGGTCGAAGCCGCGCATGGCAATGAGAGCTACATCGCGCTTGTCTGGCGCCGGCTGAAGCGTTCGTGGACCGGCATGGCCGGGCTTTGCCTGGTCGCGCTCTTGCTTGTCATGGCGGTGTTCGCCGAATTCCTGGCGCCGATGGACCCCAAGGCGACCGACGTCGCCTTCGCGCCGCCGCAACTGCCCGCCTTCCACGACAAGGACGGCAATTTCGTCGCGCGGCCGCGGGTCTATGCGCTGGCCGATTCAGCCGATCTCGATCCGGTCACCTTCCAGCCGATCGTCGGCCCCGACTACGACCATCCAAGGCTGCTCGGCTTCTTCGTCGAAGGCGCGCCCTACAAGCTTCTCGGTCTCGTCCCGGCGAGCCGGCATTTCTTCGCCTCGATGGACGGCCAGCCGGTGCATTTCCTCGGCACCGACAAGTTCGGCCGCGATGTGCTGTCGCGCGCCATATACGGCTCGCGCGTGTCGCTGATGATCGCGCTGACGGTGGTCTTCATCATCACGGTCATCGGCACCAGCGTCGGCATGATCTCCGGCTATTTCGGCGGCAAGTTCGATGTCTGGATGCAGCGCTTCGTCGAACTTGTGCTCGCCTTCCCGCAATTGCCGCTTTATCTGGCGCTGACGACGCTGATCCCGGTCACCGCGCCGACCAATGTTTTCCTCGCCTTCGTCATCGTCGTCATGTCGGCGCTGGGCTGGGCGCAGATGTCGCGCGAGGTGCGCGGCAAGACGCTGGCGCTGGCGCGGATCGACTATGTGCGCGCCGCCATGGCGGTCGGCGCCACCGACCGGCGCATCATCATGCAGCACATCTTCCCCAATGTGATGAGCCATGTGATCGTCGCCGTGACGCTGGCGATCCCGACGGTGGTGCTGCTCGAATCCTTCCTTGGCTTCCTCGGTTTCGCGGTGAAGCCGCCGCTGATCTCCTGGGGCCTGATGCTGCAGGACACGGCGACCTATTCGGTCATCGGCACCTATCCCTGGATCCTGTCGCCGGTCGGCTTCGTGCTGATCACCGTCTTTGCCTTCAACGCGCTGGGCGACGGCCTGCGCGATGCCGTCGATCCTTATTGAGGTGGCCGGATGACGACGATCGCGCTCGCAGACTCCCTCGCGCCGGCCGTCCGGCTCGACCATGGCGGACGCCATGACCAACCCGTCATCGACGCCCGCAACATCGAGGTCGCGTTCAAGGTCGAGCACGGCACCGTCGAGGCGGTCAAGGACGTCTCCTTCCAGATCTATCGCGGCGAGACTATCGCGATCGTGGGCGAATCCGGCTCCGGCAAGTCGGTGACGGCGCGCACCGTCATGGGGCTGCTGTCCAGGCGGGCAACCGTCTCGCCGCGATCGAGCGTCGAATATCTCGGGCAGAACATCCTGAAATTCCCCGAAAGCGCCCGGCGCAAGCTGCGCGGCAACCGCATCTCGATGATCTTCCAGGAGCCGATGAGCTCGCTCAACCCGATCTATACGGTCGGCAGCCAGATCGTCGAGGCGATCCGGGTGCATCGCAAAGTCGGCCGCAGACAAGCCTGGGCGCGCGCGCTCGAGCTGCTACGGCATGTCCAGATCCCCGAGCCGGAGGCGCGGCTGAAGCAATATCCGCACCAGCTGTCGGGCGGTCAGCGGCAGCGGGTGATGATCGCCATGGCCTTGGCCAACGAGCCCGACGTGCTGATCGCCGACGAGCCGACCACGGCGCTCGACGTCACGGTGCAGGCGCAGATCCTGAACCTGATCCGTAACCTGCAGAAGGAACTGCGGATGGCGGTGATCCTGATCACCCATGATCTCACCGTGGTGCGCAAGTTCTCCGACTACGTCT
Source organism: Mesorhizobium sp. B1-1-5 (assembly GCF_006443065.1). NCBI lineage: Bacteria > Pseudomonadati > Pseudomonadota > Alphaproteobacteria > Hyphomicrobiales > Phyllobacteriaceae > Mesorhizobium > Mesorhizobium sp. B1-1-5. Next base: position 19,231 of record NZ_VFWS01000080.1, read on the forward strand.
ATGTCATGCAGCATGGCGAAATGCGCGAGCACAACGTCACCGAGCGGCTGTTCGCCGACCCGCGGCACCCTTACACGCAGCGGCTGCTTGCCTCCGAACCGCGCGGCCGCCCGCAGCCGCTGCCGGAGGGCAGCGGCACCATCCTCGAGGCGAACGGCGTGCGCGTCTGCTTCATGCTGCGCCACGGCTCGTTCCTCAAGCCGGACTGGCGCGAGCTGGTCGCGGTCGACGATCTCGACCTGAAGCTTTGCCGTCACGAGACGCTGGGACTGGTCGGCGAATCCGGCTCCGGCAAGACCAGCTTCGGCCAGGCGCTGATCAGGCTGGCCGACGCCAAGCGCGGCGAGATCCGCTTCGACGGCCAGCCGATCCAGAACTTCTCGCGCACCGAGATGCGGCCGCTGCGCTCGCGCATGCAGGTCGTCTTCCAGGATCCCTTCTCCTCGCTCAACCCGCGCATGACGATCGGCCAGATCATCGAGGAAGGCCTGGTCGTCAACAGGCTGGGCGCGACGCGGCGCGAGCGGAACGAGCGGGTGCGCGAGGCGCTGGTCAGCGCCGGCATGCCCGGTAACATCCTGTCGCGCTTCCCGCACGAGTTCTCCGGCGGCCAGCGACAGCGCATCGCGATCGCGCGCGCCATCGCGCTGGAGCCCGAATTCATCCTGCTCGACGAGCCGACTTCGGCGCTCGACCTTTCGGTGCAGGCGCAGATCATCGACCTGTTGCGCAAGCTGCAGGACGAGCGCGGCCTGAGCTATCTGTTCATCTCGCACGACCTCAAGGTGGTGCGGGCGCTCTGCCACCGCGTCATCGTCATGCAACACGGCAAGATCGTCGAGCAGGGGCCCGTCGACGAGGTCCTTTCCAATCCCAAGACCGCCTACACCGAACGGCTCGTCAGGGCCGCTTTCGACGTGGCTTAGAAGTGCCGGAGGTTTTTACAGTGGCAAAGAATCCCAGGATCACGTTCATCGGCGCCGGCTCGACGGTGTTCATGAAGAACATCGTCGGCGACGTGCTGCAGCGGCCAGCGCTGTCGGGCGCCACCATCGCATTGATGGACATCAACCCGCAGCGGCTGGAAGAAAGCGCCGTCGTCGTCAACAAGCTGATCGCGACGCTCGGCGTCAAGGCGAAGGCCGAGACCTATTCCGACCAGCGCAAGGCGCTGAAGGGCGCCGACTTCGTCGTCGTCGCCTTCCAGATCGGCGGCTACGAGCCCTGCACCGTCACCGATTTCGAGGTGCCGAAGAAATACGGCTTGCGCCAGACGATCGCCGACACGCTCGGCGTCGGCGGCATCATGCGGGGCCTTAGGACCGTGCCGCATCTATGGAATATCTGCGAGGACATGCTCGCGGTCTGCCCGGAAGCGATCATGCTGCAATATGTCAACCCGATGGCGATCAACACCTGGGCGATCGCCGAGAAATATCCCACGATCAAGCAGGTCGGGCTCTGCCACTCGGTGCAGGGCACGGCGATGGAACTGGCGCACGATCTCGACCTTCCCTATGAGGAGATCCGCTACCGCTCGGCCGGCATCAACCACATGGCGTTTTATCTCAAGTTCGAGCATCGCCAGCCGGACGGCACCTACCGCGACCTTTATCCCGACCTTGTGCGCGCCTACCGCGAGGGTCGTGCGCCAAAACCCGGCTGGAACCCGCGCTGCCCGAACAAGGTGCGCTACGAGATGCTGACCCGGCTCGGCTATTTCGTTACCGAAAGCTCGGAGCATTTCGCCGAATACACGCCCTATTTCATCAAGGACGGACGCGGCGACCTGATCGAGAAATACGGCATCCCGCTCGACGAATATCCGAAACGCTGCATCGAGCAGATCGAGCGCTGGAAGGGCGAGGCGGAGGCCTACCGCTCGGCCGACCGGATCGAGGTCGAGCAATCCAGGGAATACGCTTCCTCGATCATGAATTCGGTCTGGACCGGCGAACCGTCGGTGATCTACGGCAATGTGCGCAACAATGGCTGCATCACCTCGCTGCCTTTCGACTGCGCGGCGGAAGTGCCGTGCCTGGTCGATGCCTCCGGCATCCAGCCCACTTACATCGGCGAATTGCCGCCGCAGCTGACGGCGCTGATCCGCACCAACATCAATGTGCAGGAGCTGACGGTGCGGGCGCTGATGAGCGAGAACCGCGAGCACATCTACCACGCGGCGATGATGGACCCTCATACGGCGGCCGAGCTCGACCTCGATCAGATCTGGTCCTTGGTGGACGACCTGCTTGCCGCGCATGGCGACTGGCTGCCGGCCTGGGCACGAGGCCGGCGCAAGAGCGCGGCCGCCTGAATCCCGGAATTAGGCCCCGGCCTTCTCGCGCTCGACGGCGCGCCAGCCGATGTCGTGGCGGTAAAAGCCTTGTGGCCAGTCGATCTGGTCGATCGCCGCATACGCCTTTGCCTGCGCCTCGCCGACGGTCTTGCCGAGCGCGGTGACGTTGAGCACGCGGCCGCCATTGGCGACCAGCGCACCGCCATTGATGGCGGTGCCGGCATGGAAGACCTGGACGCCCTCGCCTTCCGCCTTGTCGAGACCGCGGATGACGGAGCCCTTTTCCGGCGTGCCGGGATAACCCCTGGCCGCCATCACCACGGTCAACGCCGTCTCGTCGCTCCAGCGGACCGACATATGCGCGAGCTGGCCGTCGACGGCGGCGTTGAGCAGGACGAGCAAATCGTCCTTTAGCCGCATCATCAGCACCTGGCATTCGGGATCGCCGAAGCGGGTGTTATATTCGATCAGCTTGGGGCCCTGGTCGGTGATCATCAGGCCAGCGAAGAGGATGCCGGCGAAAGGCGCGCCGATGTTGGCCATGCCGCGCATGGTGGGCTCGATGATCTCGCGCATGGTGCGCTCGGTCATTTCCGGCGTCATCACCGGCGCCGGCGAATAGGCACCCATGCCGCCGGTGTTCGGCCCGGTATCGCCGTCACCGACGCGCTTGTGGTCCTGCGCGGTGCCGAAGGGGAGCGCGGTGGCGCCGTCGCACAGGCAGAAGAAGCTTGCCTCCTCGCCGGTCAGATATTCCTCGACCACGACCTCGGCGCCGGCCGCGCCGAAGGCGCCGTCGAAGCAGGCTTCGAGCGCGGCGTTCGCCTCGTCCTGCGTCATGGCGATGGTGACGCCCTTGCCGGCGGCAAGCCCGTCGGCCTTGATGACGATCGGCGCGCCTGTCTTCCCGACATAGGCCTTCGCCGAGGCGAGGTCGCTGAAGCGGCCATAGGCGGCGGTCGGGATGTTGAACTTGGCGCAAAGATCCTTGGTGAAGCCCTTCGAGCCCTCGAGCCGCGCCGCCGCCCTGGAGGGGCCGAAGACGCGGATGCCCCAGGCGCGCAGATCGTCGGCGATGCCGGCCACCAGCGGACCTTCCGGGCCGACGACGACGAGGTCGATCTTCTTCTCCTGGCAGAAGGCGGCCACAGTGGAATGGTCGGCGACGTCCAGCTTCACCTGTTCGGCGACGCGGCCGATGCCCGGATTGCCGGGCGAGGCGTAGAGCTTCGTCAGCAGCGGCGAGGCGGACATCTTCCAGGCGAGCGCGTGTTCGCGGCCGCCCGAGCCGAGAAGAAGAACGTTCATGGCCACCTCTTGCTGATCGTCTCCCTAAACCCGCTATTGGTCCGCGGGCGACGGGTCAAGGAGTCTTGGCATTTTGGCGGCAATTGCGCACGGGAACGTGGGCCTCATCAAGGCTGATGAGATAAGTTCCGCGTTCGGCTAGTTCCCCGACACAGGGACTTTGAAAGGTTGCCGTTTGTCTTGGTGCGGGAAACGCTGGAGATTGGCTGAAGCCGCCCCAACCTCGTCATTCTATGGCGGAGCAAGGAGCGAAGCTCCGTCGCGAAGACCCTGGAATCCATGCC
>NZ_VFWS01000081.1:0-23077 GCF_006443065.1 Mesorhizobium sp. B1-1-5
CAGGTCGCCGAAGTATCCAAGCAACGAAGCCATCGTCGAAACCTCCAGAATCAACAATGGCAGCTACAGAATCACATATGATTCAAACGCTTCAAGCCATTTCCCGACCGCGTCTCTTCACGCTTGACCACAGCTCGAAGCAAATGTGTGCGCACGCTAGCCCCTTGTGGGAGAAGGTGGATCGGCGCGCAGCGCCGAGACGGATGAGGGGTGTTCCAGCGGGGTGAGACGTTGGCTTTCCCTGGAGCACCCCTCATCCGTCGCCTTCGGCGACACCTTCTCCCACAAGGGGAGAAGGGGGAACTCAATCCGCCATCGTCTCCAAGCTCGCAAAGCCCTGCGGTGCATCGCCCTCGTCGAACGGTGTCGTCACTTCGACGAACGTATCGGGGTAGAAGCCGTTGAAGCGTGTCCTGAGCGACAGCGAGTAGGCGCCGATATGGCCGATCTCGATCCAGTCGCCGGTGTCGACCGTTTCCGGCAGCCAGAACGGCCGGGACAGGATATCGACGGAATCGCAGGTCGCGCCGCAGACCTTGAACGGCACGATGGTGTTCTCGTTGCCGTTGCGGGTACGGATCGCGGGATCTGGAATGAAGCGCGCCGGCAGCGTGATCTTGCCCGTCCATGAATCCGACAGCGAGGCCCAGATGCCGTCATTGATGTAGAGCCGCTTGCCCTTGCGCAACAGCACACGCACGATCAGCGAGAGACACCGCGCCACGATCACGCGTCCGGGCTCGGCCACCAAGGGCATCTGGTCGAACTGATATTCTTTCAGGTCGCCGGCCAGTCGCGACATCAATTGGCCGAGCGACGGCATCTCGACCTGCTTGCGATTGGGGTCATGGCCGTATTCGGCGGGAAAGCCGCCGCCGACATCGAGCCCGGCAATGTCGAAGGTCAGGCGGTTGCGCACCCAATCCGCCGAGGCGAGAGCGCGTTCATAGGTATCCGGATCCTCGATCTGGCTGCCGACGTGGAAGCAGAGGCCGACCTTATAGCCGGTGCGGTTCAGCCGCTCGGCAAGCTCCACCGCGTTGGCGGGCCCGGCGCCGAATTTCTTCGACAGTTCGTAAGCCGCATGGCCCTTGGTCTGGATGCGCACGAAGACGGTGAGAGCGCCGGGATCGATATCGAGCGCCCGCACCACGCGCGTCAGCTTCGCGATCTCGTCCTCATGGTCGAGCGAGATCACCCGGATGCCGTATTTTTCAAGCGCCAGCTTGATGTCCGACTGCGCCTTGACCGGATGCATGTAGAGCATCTCGGCGTCGGGCGAGACGGCGCGCACGGCGGCGAACTCGCCGGGCGAGGCGACATCGAAGGCGCTGACGCCGGTTTCCACCAGCGTCTTCAGAACGATCTGCTCGCCATTGGTCTTGACCGCATAAGCGGTCTTGCCGGGAAACATGCCCATGAACTGCAGGGCATCCTCCTTCAGCACCTGCGGGCGGAAACAGTAGACCGGGTCGTCGGGACGAAGCGCCAGTGCCGCCTCACGGGCATTTTCGAATCGCTGCATGGACGAATCCTCAGGTCTGGAGCGCGCACAATTAATCCTAGCTAGCCGCCAAAGAAAACAGTTCTGTGTCTTGGCGATCCGGAGCGGCCTGTTGCACATTTTGGCGACGCTAAACCATTGGTCATGTTTCGGGTGGCCCTTGCCTGCGGATGAGATATCGGTTCTTGGGGTATTTGACGGGCCGAGGTTGCGATCGGCCCGGGGAGGAACAGGACATGTCGATTACGGCCGGCGCCGCGCCGACGCGCGGAGCGATGACGCTCAAGGATTGGGCGCAGCTTCTCCTGCTCGGCGCGATCTGGGGCGGTTCGTTCTTCTTTGCCCGCATCGCCGTTTCCGAGATCCATCCGCTGGCGCTGGTGCTGTTCCGCGTCGCCATCGCCGCGGCGGCACTTCACCTCTATCTGGCGGCCCGCGGCCCTTCGTTCCGGCTCGCCTTTCCGCATGCCGGCCTGTTCTTCCTGCTGGCGCTCACCAACAATGTCGTGCCCTTCTCGCTGATCTTCGCCGGCCAGACGCAGCTCGGCGCCGGCGTCTCTTCGGTGCTCAACGCCACGACGCCGTTCTGGACGCTGATCCTGGCCAATGCGCTCACCACCGACGAGAAGCTGTCCTGGAACAAGTTCGCCGGCATCGCGCTCGGTGTCGCCGGCACCGCGGTGATGATCGGACCTGGCCTGCTTGCCGGGCTTGGCGGACCGGTGTGGGCCAAGTTCGCACTGATCGGCGCTTCGATCTCCTACGCCGTCGCCCTGATGATCGCGCGCCGCTTCAAGGGCGTGCCGTCGCCCGTCATCGCCACCGGACAGCTGACCGCATCGACCATCATCATGATCCCGCTCGTGCTGATTGCGTATGGCCCTGCGGGGCTTTTCTCGGTCTCGCCGCCCGTTTGGGCCGCGGTTCTGGGCCTGGCGCTGCTTTCAACCGCCTTTGCTTACATCCTCTATTTCAACCTCGTCGCCTCGGCCGGCGCTACCAATGCCTCGCTGGTCACCCTGGTCGTGCCGGTGAGCGCGGTGCTGCTCGGCTTCCTGTTCCTCGGCGAGCGCCTGGCGCTGTTCGAAATCGGCGGCATGACGCTGATCGGACTCGGCCTGGTCACCATAGACGGTCGCCTGTTGGGCCGATGGTAGCGGTGTCATGCCACGGCTCCGCCACAATTTATTCACAACGCTTGAGGCGGCTTTTGCCGAAGAGTTTCAACGGCTAACGATAAATCGGAAGTCGCAAATCCCACAATCATGTCGCATTGCAGCACGTTTTCCGCTTGCCTGTAACCCAAATGACTCTAGATTCCGGCCATAGCTCTGAAGAGGAGGCTATGGCATGGGACTGACGAGGCCGATCAACGCGTTGATGATTTGTGCCGCATTCGCATTCATCGGTGCCCTTATCATAGGTGTTCTTCCCTGACCCGCCAAAGCCGGGAAGACCAGTACCGAGATATAGTCCAAACAGTTCGAAAAGGCCGGGTTCTACCCGGCCTTTTCCGTTGCAGCCTGCCCTAGGCGGCGGCCGAACCCGCCGCCTCCGTCTCATGCGAGCGGATGCCGATCATGTGGCAGACGGCAAAGACGAGGTCGGCGCGGTTCATCGTGTAGAAATGGAAGTCGCCGACGCCGCGCTCGACAAGGTCGAGCACCTGCTCGGCGGCCACGGCGGAGGCCACGAGGGCATGCGTCTGCGGGTCGTTCTCTAGCCCCTCGAAGCGCTCGGCCAGCCAGGCCGGCACCAGCGCCCCGCAGCGCGACGAGAAATTGGCGACCTGGGTGAAATTATGCACCGGGAGGATGCCCGGCACGATCGGGATGTAGATGCCGGCGCGGCGCGCCCGCTCGACATAGCGCTCGTAAAGGTCGTTGTCGAAGAAGAACTGAGTGATCGCCCGCGTCGCGCCATTGTCGGCCTTGCGTTTCAGCATATCGATGTCGGTGGCGAAATCCGGGCTTTCCGGATGCTTTTCCGGATAGGCGGAGACCGAGATATCGAAATCGCCGGCGTTCTTCAGCGCCCCGACCAGTTCGGCGCCATTGGCATAGCCATCGGGATGCGGGTGGTAACTTGCGCCGACACCGGCCGCCGGATCGCCGCGCAACGCGACGAAACGTTTGACGCCCATATCCGCGAATTCGCGAATGACCGTGTCGACCTGATCGCGCGCGGCATCGACGCAAGTCATGTGCGCCGCAGGCGTCAGCGTCGTCTCGTTCAAGATGCGCTTGACCGTGCGCGCCGTGCGCTCGCGGGTCGAGCCGCCGGCGCCGTAGGTCACCGAGACGAATTTCGGCTTGAGCGGTTCCAGCCGGGTGACCGTGTCCCAGAGCCTCACTTCCATCTCGTCGGTCTTCGGCGGGAAGAATTCGAACGAGACCCGGACCTTGTCGCCGATGTCGGGGCGGCGGGAAAAGCGGAACTGGTTCATCAGGCTGTTTCCCCCATTGGATATGCCTTGGCAGGCAGCGGGTCATTGGATGGATCGGCGATCAGCAGTCGCTGATCGCGGCCGAGCCAGAGCTTCACCGTAAGCCTTGCCTCGTTGCCGCCGCGCGGCTCGAATTCCTGGCTGTCCTCGAGGTCGAGGCCGGCCTCGGCGAACCAGTCGGACATCTGCCGGTCGGAAAAGCCGAGCCGCATATGCGCGTGCTGGTCGCGCAGAAATTCGAGATTATGCGGCGCGAAGTCGACGACGATCAGCCGGCCTGATGGCCTGAGCAGCCTCGCCGCCTCGGCGATGGCACGCGCCGGATCGTCGAGATAGTGCAGCACCTGGTGGATTGTGACGAGATCGAAGGCGCTGCGCTCGACCGGCGGCGAGAAGATGTCGCCCTGGCGTACCTGAGCATTGGCGATGCCGGCCTTGTCGAGATTGGCGCGCGCCACGCTCAGCATCTCGCGCGACATGTCGATGCCGACGCCGCGCCGGTAGAGCGGCGCAAAGATTTCGAGCAGCCTGCCCGTGCCGGTGCCAAGATCGAGCATGGACTGGAACGGTCGCTTGCCGACGAGCTTGATGAGTGCCGCTTCCACCGCCCGGTCCGGCACATGCAGCGAGCGGATGTGATCCCAGCTCGCGGCATTCTCGGAAAAATATTCGGCCGCCCGGTCCTGCCGCTTGCGCTTCACCGCCGCCAGCCGCTCGAGATCGCGTACCACCTGCGGATCGGCCTCGCTTATGGCCGAGACCAGACGCTGGACGAAATCGCGCGAATTATCCGTATCGGTCAGCCTGAAGAAGGCCCAGGACCCTTCCTGGTAGCGGCCGATCAGCCCGGCATCGAGCAGCAGCTTCAGATGCCGCGAGACGCGCGGTTGCGACTGGCCGAGGATCTCCGTGAGATCGGAGACGGTGAGATCCCCGCGCGAAAGCAGCACCAGGATGCGCAGCCGGCTGGATTCGGCCGCCGCCTTCAATGTATCTACCATCGTGTCGAGTGAGACATGCATGCGCGAGTTTCTCGTTGAAAGATATAAAGATATGTTTATGTCGATTTTGAAACCGTGGCAAGTGCTATGTCGCTTCCGGACAAGAAAATGGCGCAGCCGTGATCCGCGCCGGCAGGCGGTTTCTCCGCGGGATGAACAGGATGTTTGAGACGCGCGAAGGTGAAATGCTTCTTGCGGCCGACCCGGCACAGTTGCGGCCGGACGGCCATGTCGTCTTCATCGGCCACATCGTCTCACCCTGGGTCAGTCGCGAGGATTGCCCCAAGAACATGCGCGCCGCCCGGGAAACCGGGCGACCCGTGACAATCCTGATCGACGAGCCCTATCGCCCGGGGCTGCAAAACCTGGAACGCGCCAGCCACCTCGTCATCCTGTCCTGGCTCCATCACGCGCCGCGGAATCTGATTGTGCAGAAACCGCGCCATGCGGCTGAAGCGAAAGGCGTTTTCTCGCTGCGCTCCCCAGCCCGGCCGAATCCTGTCGGCCTGCATGTGGCGAAGCTCGTCGCGCTCGACATCGCGGCCGGCCGGATCGAGATCGACGCCATCGACGTGCTCGACGGCACGCCGGTCATCGACATCAAGCCCTACTACGCTTCCACGGATGCCTTCCCCGAAGCAACGATTGCCGGGCGCGACGAGAAATGAGCGCCCCAACCGGTCGCCGCCGCGCCATCGCCAAGGCGCTGACCGCGCTGCTGCCGCTCGCGCCTTATGCCGACATGGAGAAAATCCGCGCCGAAGCCGGCTCGGTGCACATGAAGAGCTTGCCGCCGACAATCGCGGTGTGGCTGGCCACCATCGCCCATGTCCGCCACGTCCACACCGATTACGAAAAGCTGCTGGCCGAAGGCTACGACCGGGATTCGGCGCGCTTCTTCGTCATCAGGCGGACCAATGAGGTGCTCACCCGTTGGCGGGCGACACGGTTGCTCGAGGAAGACGAGGAGGACGAATAGGATCGTCGATGCCGCCGAGCCGCGGCTCAGAGTTTTCGGCGATGGCGGTCTGCCGATGATCAGGCAGGAATATCCGACCGCATCGGGGGCCGTGAGTACCGGAAGCGCAGGGAACAGCCTTTCGCAGGCCGGCGTCATTTGGGTAAGCGTGGCCTCAGGCCTGATAAATCCACTGCTCCGGCACCCGGATGGAAATTTCCTCGCCGGCCCTGATGACGCCCGGCTTCTCGACCCAGGCGACAAGGCCGCGCAGCCGTTTCGCCTCCTTTGGGAAGAGCAGCGCCGTGGCGTCGTGGTCCACGGCGCCGACATGCTCGGCGATCGACTGTCCGGCAATGCGGCACGGCTTGTTCTGGCCGTCGACCTTGAGCGTCACGCCGCCCTTGAAGAACATCAGCGAGCCGGCCGGCAGCATCGAAAGATGCGGCACGCCCTCGACCGCAAGATTGGCGCCGATCCACTCCGGCTTGATCTCCTCGAGCCCCATGCGTTGCGCGACGATGGCGAGCTCGTCCGCCGCGACAAGCGACAATTGCCGCTCGTTGCGCATCTCGGTGCCGCGCGGATACCATGGCTCGCGCCCGCCCGAACGCCGCGTTGTTCCGCCATGGAAGTCGCCGGCGATCCCGTCGAAGCCAAGCTGCAGTTCCTCGACCGCCCTCGTCTCGAAATGGTCGTGCGGAGCGGCATAGAGCGCCGCTGCCCTTGCCGTCAGCTTGCGGCCCGGCACGATCTCGAGGGGCGTTTCAATCGTGGAGAACAGGTCTGGCATCGGTTTCGCCATTTGAGTCGGCCGCTTTTCGCATTTCGGCTGCCCAGGCGGCAAGAGCGATCTCGGCCAAAGCCCTGAGGTCCTCTGCCGAAGCGCCGTCACGCGCCTGGATCGACATTCCGTGCATGACGCCGGTCAGGTATTTGGCCAATCGCTCGACGGACAGATTCGCCGGCAATTCGCCGGCCTCTTGGCCCTTGCCCAGCCGCGCTGCGATCGCCGCTTCGGTCGCCTTGCGATATGTCTTGAGCTCGTCCGCGATGGCTTGCGCCTGCGGCGAGGTCGCCAGCGCACCGCTGATGAAAAGGCAGCCGCCGGGCTTGCCCGGCCGGGTGTAGGCCTCAGCCGCGCCCATCAGCAGCAAGCGGATCGCCTCCTTGACCGGTACCGGCGCGCCAAGCGCGTCGAGCGCAAACCCGACCTCCCTTTCGTGGTAGCGCGCTAGCGCCCGACGAAACAGCGTCTCCTTGTCGGTGAAGGCGTTGTAGATCTGCGGCGGCGTCAGGCCCATGGCCTCGCGCAGCATGGCAAGCGAGGTCGCCTCATAGCCATGCTCCCAGAACAGATGCATGGCCGCGTCGAGCGCGGCCTCCGGGTCGAACGCCCGCGGCCTGCCGCCGCGAGACTTCTCAGAATTTTCCATACTGATCGATACGAAACCTGTTGACTCGACTCTTTTGGATAACGTAACAATCAATACGTAACCTGACAAGCGGAACCATCCGCAGCACGAAGGAGAACCAACATGCCGATTACCGTGACCGCGCCCGAGGGCGTGCTGAGCGCAGCGGGCGAGCACGAAATCCTGCCTCGCCTCAGCGCCGCGCTCATCGAGGCCTCCGGAGCCACCGGGAATTCATTCTTCACCGCAATCGTCGGCGGAACGGTTCATATCCTGCCGATCGATCGCATCTATGCTGGCGGCGCCAATCGTCCTGTCGTCATGGTGGAATTGAAGTTGCCGAATATCGGGCTTGCGACCAACGAGGCGCGCGAGGCCTTCATCGCCGCAGCCGCCAGGATCGTCGACGAATGTTGCGTGCCGGGCCACAAGCCCGAGAACACCTGGATTAACATCCTCAACGCTCCCGACGGGGGTTGGGGTATCGGCGGCCGGCAATATTCGGGCGAGGCGCTTGTCGCGGCGGCGATGGCCGCAGCGTGACGGCACCGGTTTGATCACGACATTCTTACCGACTTCGACTTTCTTTCGCCTGCCGCGCGGATTTAAACGCGTGGCAGACGAGAGGCTCGATCATGCAGGTCGGACACGCTGTAGCGGCGCTTTGGCTGTTCTGGGTGGTATCCTGGCTCCTTGCTGCTGCCTGGGCAGACCCAGCGCAAAAGCGCGCCGATCTCAAGTTGGAGGCGCGCTATCGGGTCCTTTGGCTCGCCGGCACCATCCTGCTGTTCGTGCCGGCGCACGGCTATGCCGGCAGGCTGCGGCTGTGGACGCCGACGCTCACCGAAGCCTGGATCTGCGTTGCCCTGATCGCCATCGGCATCGCCTTCGCCTGGTGGGCGCGCCTGCATCTCGGCCGCCTGTGGTCGGCAAACGTCACCGCCAAGGCTGATCATCGCGTCGTCGATACCGGCCCCTACGGCCTGGTCCGCCATCCGATCTACACCGGGCTGCTGCTGTCCGTCCTCGCCACCATGGCCGTCAAGGGCACGGTCTGGGGAATTGCCGGCGCCGCGCTGCTGCTCGTCGGCGTCGTCGTCAAGGCGCGGCTGGAAGAGAGCTTCCTGCGCGGCGAGCTCGGCCCGGCCTATGACGACTACGCAAGGCGCGTGCCGATGCTGGTGCCCTTCGCGCCGGCTTAAAGCATCCTGAGCAGAGCGCCGCCGATCGAATAGCCGGCGCCGAAGGCGCAGATCAGGCCGAAATCGCCGGCCTTCATGTCGGCATGGTTCTCCGACAGCGCCACGATCGCGCCGGCCCCGGCTGTGTTGCCGAGCCGCTCCAGCACCATCGGCGCGCGGTCATGGTCGACGTCGTGGCCGAAGGACAGTTTCAGGATCATCGCATTCATGCGCGCATTGGCCTGATGCAGCCAGAAGCGGCGGATGCCTGCCGGCGTCAGCCCGTGCTCGGCCAGGAACTCGACGATGAATTTCTGGCCGGCGACGGTGACTTCCTTGAACACCTTGTTGCCGACCTGCTTGATGAGATTGCCCCCCAGGTCGATCATGTAAGGGTCGTCCTGGGCGGTACGCGTGTAATAGCCGAGATTGGTGCGGATGTTGTTCGACATCTGCGTCCAGGTGCGCGTGTCGAGCACCTCGAAACGCCCCGGCCGCTTCTCACCCTGCGCCAGTCCCTCGACGACCATGGCGACCGAGGCGTCGCCGAAGATGAAATGCGTCTGCCGGTCGCGGAAGTTGAGATGGCCGGTGATGATCTCCGGCGTCGACACCAGGATGCGCTTGTGCGCCCCTGCCCTCACCAGATTGACCGCGACATGCAGCGCCGACGCGGCGGAAGAGCAGCCAAGCCCCATGTCGAAGCCGGCGCCCTTGGTGCCCAGCGCCTCCTGCATCTCGATGGCGATGGCAGGATAGGGCCGCTGATGATGCGAGGCCGAGCAGATCACCAGGTCGATGTCCGATCCATCGACCCCGGCATGGGCAAGCGCCTTCCTGGCCGAGGCGAGGCCGAACTCCGCCTCCAACGACAGCGCGTCATCCGGCCGCGCCGGAATGCGCGGCGACATGCGGGTCGGGTCCAGGATGCCCTCGCGCTCGATCACATGGCGGCTTCTCACGCCGGAGGCATGGACGATGAAGTCGCTATCCGACTTTTGCAAAAGCGGCTCGCCGGTGTCGGCGCGGCGCGCATTCTCGGTGTCGACCCAGCTGTTGAAGCTTGCGACCAGCTCTTCATTGGTGATGACGGGTTCAGGGATTTCGGCGCCGATGCCGCTGATGATGACGCGATGCATGTCCAATCCGTCCGAGGGGGCGGCAAGTTGTGCCGAGGCGAGGCGCTACACTTGTCGCATTTGCCCGGTTTATTCCAGCTTAATTCGACAACCACCGCTGGCATTCAGATGGCGGATGCTCAAGCGCGCTTGGCCACGATGAAGATGCGCGGGAAGCGCAGCAGCACCTTGCCGTTCGCCGTCTTCGGATAGGCCTTGGCGATCTTCGCCGTGTAGCTGTCAAGGAACAGCTTCCTCTCATCCGCGTCGAGCGGATCGAGGAAAGGCTTCAGCCCCGTCGCCTTGACCCATTCGACGATCGCTTCGGCATCGGGGAGCGGATGGTTGTAGATGGTGTGCCAGATGTCGAGCCGGTCGGCGAGCGGCGACAACAGATCGTAGTAGAAGGACACCGGCGGCAGCGGCGCGCGGGCCACTCTCTTGAGCTTGGCCGCAAACGGCACTTCCGCCGCGGTTTCGCGCATCAGCCGGTGCGAGGCTTCGCCGAGATTGTCCGGCATCTGGATCGCCAGCGCGCCGCCCGGTGCCAGAAGCCCCATCAGTCGCTGGAACACCGCCGGATGGTCCGGCAGCCACTGGAAGACGGCGTTGGCGAAGATGACGTCGACGGCATGCTCGGGCTGCCATGCGGCGACATCCGCCAGCTCGAAATTAACATTCGGCAGTCGCGCCCGCGCCTTCTCGATCATGTCCGGCGAGGTGTCGAAGCCACTGACCTGAGCATCCGGCCAGCGCTCGACCAGAAGCTCGGTGGAATTGCCGGGACCGCAGCCGATATCGACGACGCGGCGCGGAAAATCGACCGGCACCTGCGCCACCAGATCCCTCGCGGGCCGCGTGCGCTCATCCTCGAACTTCAGATATTGGGCGGCGGACCAGTCCGTCTTGGACATGTTGAACCCTCTTCCTTGCCTCCGCACATCGGCGGAAACGCATATGTCGAAAACTGCACAATGTGCCAGACATATCGACACGAATCGTGTCAGTCTTGACAGAAGGGAAAAGTTCCTCTTTTGTTCTATAGCATTTCCCAGGGGGCCACGGTGAACGCCGAAGCGATGAATGCAGCCATCGATTTGGCAAAAAGGACAGCCGGCAAGCGCTTTCACACCGTGCTGGCCGATCCGCCATGGCGTTTTACAAACCGCACTGGAAAAGTTGCTCCTGAGCATCGTCGGTTGTCTCGCTACGAGACAATGACAACCGACGACATATGCGCCCTTCCCGTGGCAGAGCTGACTTTGCAACCTGCGCACCTCTATCTTTGGGTCCCCAACGCGCTTTTGCCGGATGGCCTAGCGGTCATGCGCAGCTGGGGATTCGAATACAAATCGAACATTGTTTGGCACAAGGTGCGCAAAGACGGCGGCTCCGACGGTCGTGGTGTCGGCTTCTACTTCCGCAATGTGACGGAGCTATTGCTGTTCGGCGTGCGCGGAAAAAACGCGCGCACCGAGGCCCCTGGACGCAGCCAGGTCAATTATCTCTCATCGCGCAAGCGCGAGCATTCGCGGAAGCCCGACGAGCAGTACGAATTGATTGAGAGCTGCTCGAAAGGGCCGTATCTTGAGCTTTTTGCGCGCGGCACCAGGCCGAAGTGGACCTATTGGGGCAACCAAGCGGACGAGGACTACAAGCCGACTTGGAAGACATATGCCTACAACTCGGCGGCAGAGCCTGCCGAATGATAGCTGATTATTCGTCGTCGCCGACGGCATCTATTATCGGCTGAAGACTTAAAGGATCATCTCCGAAGCTGACGATCGAATCTGGCAGTCCAATCGTGACGATAGGACATGGGTTGCCCACTCCTCGGGAAATGCGGTCGTCGAGTTTTCGCCAATGAGTGGTGGCTTCGCCGAATTTATCGGCCACAAATTTGTTCGCGAACGCCTCCCTAAAAGTCACGGGATTCTTCGAACGTTCTATACGTTTCATTATTGCGGCACGTTGGCGCGCAGTCGGATCGTATCCCCACCGCAGCAAATCATCAAAGGATTGTATTTGCCGCTCATCGAAAAACCGCAGAACCAGATCGAGCATGTTGTCATGCAGTGATCTCCCGCGCGTAACTATTATACCGACAGAAATAGCCCCTTCGGCATGCAGCCGCTTGAAATTCTCAAGGTCTCGATCAAAAAATGGGTCTTTGTTGTTCCATTCGATTTCAAGCGCTACTACCGCGTCCGATCCGTTCCGCTGGGGGAGGCGTCGAACATGGTCCATTTTGTGAGAAATCGCTTCTTTACCGACTCCATTGATCACTTTTTCAATGGTGAAGGTCGTCGTCAGCCAACCAGCGGCTGCCAATCCGCGCCGTAGCCGCTGGGTATTCTTCGTTTCGCCGCCGCCTCCAGCAATAATCTCCTCGATCGGGATCGATGCGGCAAGGAGCACATCTTCCAATTCCACTACGGCATCAGGAAAGTCGACTGAAAGAATCGCCTCGGCATGCGAATGAAATTCGACCTGAAATCCTTTGGCTGAAAGACGATCGAAAAGCGCCATGTCTTACCGCGTCAGCCGCTTGTGCGTCATGCGGTGCGGGGCCGCCGCTTCGGCACCCAGGCGGCGCAGCTTGTCCTTCTCATATTCCTCGAAATTGCCTTCGAACCATTCGACATGCGCGTCGCCCTCGAAGGCGAGCATGTGGGTGGCCATGCGGTCGAGGAACATGCGGTCGTGGCTGATGATCACGGCGCAGCCGGCATAGGCTTCTAGCGCGTCTTCCAGCGCGCTCAGCGTTTCGGTGTCGAGGTCGTTGGTCGGTTCGTCGAGCAGCAGCACGTTGCCGCCGCCCTTCAGCATCTTGGCCAGGTGGACGCGGTTGCGCTGGCCCCCCGACAGGTTGCCGACCTTCTGCTGCTGGTCGCCGCCGCGGAAGTTGAACGACGAGCAATAGGCGCGGCTGTTGACCTCGTGCTTGCCGAGCTTGATGACCTCGGCGCCGCCGGAAATCTCTTCCCACACTGTCTTGTTCGGCTCGAGCGCGTCGCGGCTCTGGTCGACATAGCCGAGCCGCACCGTCTCGCCCTTGCGGATCGAGCCGGCATCCGGCGTTTCCTGACCGGTGATCATCTTGAACAGCGTCGTCTTGCCGGCGCCGTTCGGGCCGATGACCCCGACGATGCCGCCCGGCGGCAGCTTGAACGACAGGTTCTCGATCAGGAGCTCGTCGCCAAAGCCCTTGTTGAGGCCTTCGACCTCGATGACGAGATTGCCGAGGCGCTCGCTCGACGGGATGACGATCTGCGTGTCGGTCGGCTTGCGGTTCTGCGATTGCTCGACAAGTTCCTCATAGGCCTTGATACGCGCCTTGGACTTGGTCTGGCGCGCCTTGGGCGAGGACTGGATCCACTCGCGCTCGCGCCAGATCGACTTCTGGCGGGCGTCGTCCTCGCGGCCTTCCTGGATCAGGCGCTTGGCCTTGGCGTCGAGATATTTGGTGTAGTTGCCCTCGTAGGGAATGCCGCGGCCGCGATCGAGCTCGAGGATCCAGCCGGTCACGTTGTCGAGGAAGTAGCGGTCGTGGGTGATGATCAGCACCGAGCCCGGATAGTCGCGCAGGTGCTTTTCCAGCCACGCCGTGGTCTCGGCGTCGAGATGGTTGGTCGGTTCGTCGAGCAGCAGCAGGTCCGGCTGGCGCAACAGCAGCTGGCAAAGCGCGACGCGGCGGCGCTCGCCGCCTGAAAGGTTCGTCACCTCGGAATCGCCTGGCGGGCACTGCAGAGCGTCCATCGCCATCTCGACCTGCTGCTCGAGGTCCCACAGGTTCAGGCGATCCATTTCGTCCTGGAGCTTGGCCGACTCGTCAGCCGTCTCGTCGGAATAATTCATCATCAGCTCGTTGTAGCGCTCGATGATGGCCGTCTTCCTGGCGACGCCTTCCATGACGTTTTCCATCACGGTCTTGTTTGGATCGAGTTGCGGCTCCTGAGGGAGATAGCCGACGGTTGCGCCTTCGGCCAGCCAGGCCTCGCCCTGGAACTCCTTGTCGAGCCCGGCCATGATGCGCAGGATCGTCGACTTGCCCGAGCCGTTGGGGCCGAGAATGCCGATCTTGGCGTCCGGATAGAAGGACAGGTGAACGTTATCGAGCACCTTCTTGGTGCCATAGGCCTTCGACAGGCCGGACATGTGATAGATGAACTGGCGAGCCACGCGCGCTTTCCCTGGATGGAGTGTCAAGGTGAATGGGGGTTGCGCGCTATGTAGGCGATGAAGCGCCGAACGGCAATCGCTTTCGGCGCGAGATGGCCAATCCGCGCGGATTCGCCGGGTTGCGCTCCCTATTCCGCCCGTCGAGCGGCCGCGACCGCGTGATCGGCGAGCTCGGCAGCGAGCCGATCATCCTGCAGGCGGCCCCGAGGTCGACCTGACAGGGTCGGGCCGACAAAAGACGGCCTGACTAAGGAATTGCCGCCTACTGAAAACCGATCGCGTCGACCGTGCCCTTCGGGCAGCCGGCCTTGGCTGTCGGTGCCGACGCCATCAGGAGATCGGCGAGCTTGCTGTCCGGGCCGATCGGACCGGACAGGCCGAGCGTGATCTCGCCGATCATACGCCGGCCGCTCGACGGGTCGACAAGGCAGGACACGCGCACGCGATCGCCGGCGCCGGGACCGAAAGCCTGGTTGAAGGCGCCGCGGATCGCATCCGACGTCAGCTGCTTGCCGATGTTCTTGTTGAACAGATCGCGCACCGCCGAGGCGTTCACCGCCCGCATCAGGTTCAGCGCATCTGAGAAATAGTCCTGCTGGTTCTTGCCGTAGCAGGTGCCGTGCTTGATCCATTCGTGGCGCTCGAGCCTGGACGCCGTGCCCGGCATCACCTGGTCGAGCTCGGCACGCGTCTTGGCGTCGAGATCGACCGGCGGCAGGTCTCCCCAATGCGCCGGATTGTCATTGGCCTTGTCGTTCGCCGAGACCTGGCAATAGAAATTGCCGTTCGGCTGCGGCCACAGCCCATGCAGCGTGAAGTGCGAGGCATCAAACTCGCCGGGGCTCTGTGCCTTGCATTCGGGCTTGCTCCCCTTGGTCTCGCAGAAAGCCGGCTGCCAGCTCAGCGCAAAGACATATTCGGGTTTTCCGGAGGCTGACGGCGACGGTTTGCCCTGGCCGGCAGGCGCCGGGGTCGTCTGTGCGCTGCCGCCGTTGACATGGCCGCAGCTGATCTTCACCCAGCGCCGCTCCGGGTCGGCGCCCGGCACCTGGATAAGGTAGTGCGTGGGCTCGTCCTTGTTGCCGGCAAGAAGGTCGTAGCTCTTGCCGGCTTCGGTCGAGATATCGCCGGGGTTCTTGCCGCTCTTGATGGCCTGCGTCGCCGGGCAGGCGCTGTCGGCGACGAACGTGCCGCTCATCTTCACGTCGGCATGCGCCACGCCGGCGCCGGCCAGAGCCAGCACCAACGAACCCCACAATGCCCAAACCCGCATCCCGCTCTCCCGGCGATCATTGAACTGTATTGGATACGTCACACTAGAACAGCCGACGTGTCAGAATTGCGATCTTTTTCGCCGCTCGAAAAAACAATCCCCAGCTGAGCGCTTCCGTCGGCGTGTTCGCAAGCGCGTTCATCCTCTTGACGCCGGCAGAACGCTCGCCCAACAGTCGCCGAGGGAGCGACACATGCCATTCGACAGAAAGACCAGGCTGGCCTCACCGACCGCGGCCGACCTCAACCTCTATGTGAAACACGCGGAGGCGAAGCCACGCGCCGTGGTCCAGATCAACCATGGACTGGCCGAGCATGCGGCGCGTTATGCCCGCTTTGCCGATTATCTCGCGCCGCGCGGCTTCCACGTCTATGCCCATGATCATCGCGGCCATGGCGCGACGAAGGCGCCCGACGCGCCGCTCGGCAAATTCGCCGATAGCGACGGCATCGCCAAGGTGATCGCCGATGTCGACGCCGTTCACGACCTGATCGCGGCCGAGCATCCCGGCTTGCCGGTGATCGCCTTTGGACATTCGCTGGGCGCCTCGGTGGCGCTGAACTTTGTGCTGCGCCATTCCGGGCGTGTCCATGCCGCCGCGATCTGGAACGGCAATTTCTCGCAAGGCCGGCTCGGGCAACTGGCGCTTGGCATTCTAGGCTGGGAGCGGATGCGGCTCGGCTCCGACGTGCCGTCGCGGCTTCTGCCCAAGCTCACCTTCCAGGCCTGGGGCAAGGCGGTGCCCGACCATCGCACCCTGTTCGACTGGCTGTCGCGCGACCCCGCCGAGGTCGACAAATATATCGCGGACCCGCTCTGCGGCTGGGATGCGTCGGTCTCGATGTGGCGCGATGTGGTCGACATGGCGCTTCACGCCGGCAAGGATTCCAGCTTCACCGGCGTCCGCCGCGACCTTCCTTTCAATCTCATCGGCGGCGAGCAGGACCCTGCGTCGGATTATGGCAAGGCGGTCCATCACCTGGCAACGCGCATGCGGGCAATGGGCTTTTCGAATCTGGTTTCAAAGGTTTATCCGCAAACCCGCCATGAAAGCCTGAACGAGATCAACCGTGACGCCGTCATGAACGATTTTGCCGCCTGGGCCGACAGCGTGCTGAAGTCCTGAGCGGCGTGGCCCATCGTATGGATCGTGACACGGTCGGTGCGGGTTGCTAGAGGCTGCACTTTGTTTAATCACGGTGATCCATGGCCGAACCTCCGCTGAAGGGCATCCGCGTTATCGAGCTCGCCCGCATCCTGGCCGGTCCCTGGGCCGGGCAGTTGCTCGCCGATCTCGGCGCCGATGTCATCAAGGTCGAGAGCCCCGATGGCGGCGACGACACCCGCAAATGGGGTCCGCCCTTCGTCATGAGCCATGACGGCGAGAACCTTTCGGCCGCCTATTACCATTCCTGCAATCGCGGCAAGCGTTCCATCGCCGTCGATTTCTCCAAGCCCGAGGGCGCCGAGACGCTGCGCAAGCTGATCGCCACCGCCGACGTGCTGATCGAGAACTTCAAGCTCGGCGGCCTGAAGAAATACGGCCTCGACTATGAGAGCCTGAAGGCGTCCAATCCGCGCCTCGTCTATTGCTCGATCACCGGCTTTGGCCAGGACGGTCCCTACGCGCCACGCGCCGGCTACGATTTCATCATCCAGGCCATGGCCGGCATGATGTCGATCACCGGCGAGCCGGGCCGCGAGCCGCAGAAGGCCGGCGTCGCCATCTCGGATCTCTTTACCGGCCTCTATTCGGTGATCGCCATCCAGGCGGCACTTCGCCATGCCGAAAAGACCGGCGAAGGCCAGCATATCGACATGGCGCTCTACGACAGCCAGATCTCGGCGCTCGGCAACCAGAACCTCAACTATCTCGTCTCCGGCAAGTCGCCGGTGCAGATGGGCAATGCGCATATGAACATCGCCCCTTACGAGGTGCTGCCGGTCAGGGACGGCCACATCATCCTGGCGGTCGGCAATGACGGCCAGTTCGGCAAGTTCTGCGCGGCGGTCGGGCTGACCGATCTGCCCGCCAATCCGGATTTCGCCACCAACCCTGCCCGCGTCGCCAACCGCTCAAAACTGCGCGAGACGATTATCGAGGCGCTGAGCACCTCGGATCGCGATCCGCTGTTGGCCAAGCTCGAGGCTGCCGGCGTGCCGGCAAGCCCGATCAACACGATCGGCCAGATGTTCGACGACCCACAGACCATCGCGCGCGGCATGCGGCTCGATCTCGACGACGGTCACGGCAATCGCCTGCCCTCGGTGCGCGCGCCGATGGTGATGTCGGGCACGCCGCTCATCTATGAGCGCCCCTCGCCCCGCCTTGGCGAGCACACGCAAGAAATCCTTGCCGAACTGGAGAGAGCAGCAAAATGAAAACCGGCGGACAACTGATCGTCGAGGCGCTCGAAGTGAACGGCACCGACCGCATCTTCTGCGTTCCGGGCGAATCCTATCTCGCCGTCCTCGACGCGCTGCATGACTCTTCGATCCGCACCATCGTCTGCCGCCAGGAAGGCGGTGCCGCGATGATGGCCGACTGCCAGGGAAGGCTGACCGGCAAGCCCGGCATCTGTTTCGTCACCCGCGGCCCCGGCGCCACCAACGCCTCTGCCGGCGTCCATATCGCGATGCAGGATTCGGTGCCGATGATCCTGTTCATCGGCCAGGTCGCCAGCCACGCCAAGGAGCGCGAGGCCTTCCAGGAGGTCGACTATAAGCGCTTCTTCGGCGACATCGCCAAATGGGTGGTCGAGATCGACGACGCCGCGCGCATTCCGGAATTCGTCACCCGCGCCTTCGCCGTCGCGACGTCCGGCCGCCCCGGCCCGGTGGTCATCTCGCTGCCGGAAGACATGCTGACCGACGAGGTCGAGGCGCCGGAAGCGCTGCCGCACACGCCGGTCGAGACGCGCCCGGGCGAAGCCG
Organism: Mesorhizobium sp. B1-1-5; assembly: GCF_006443065.1. Taxonomy (NCBI): domain Bacteria; kingdom Pseudomonadati; phylum Pseudomonadota; class Alphaproteobacteria; order Hyphomicrobiales; family Phyllobacteriaceae; genus Mesorhizobium; species Mesorhizobium sp. B1-1-5. The sequence goes on from NZ_VFWS01000081.1 coordinate 18,013, forward strand.
AGCTCGACGCGCTGGAGATGTTGCTCGCCAACGCCAGGCGGCCGTTCGTCATCCTCGGCGGCACGCGCTGGAACGAGGAAGCGGTGGCGCATATGCGCCAGATCGCCGAGACCTGGTCACTGCCGGTCGGCTGCTCCTTCCGGCGCCAGATGCTGTTCGACCATCTGCATCCGAATTATGCCGGCGATGTCGGCATCGGCATCAATCCGAAGCTGGCGGAGCGGATCAAGCAGGCCGACGTGGTGCTTTTGATCGGCGGCCGCCTCGGCGAGATGCCGTCTTCCGACTACACGCTGCTGAAGAGCCCCTACCCCGATCAGGCGCTGGTGCATGTTCATGCCGATGCCGGCGAGCTCGGCCGCGTCTACCGCCCGACGATAGCGATCAACGCTTCGCCCGCCGCTTTTGTCGAGGCTTTCGCCAGGCGCAAGCCAACGGCCAAGCCCGCCTGGGCGGGCGAGGCGGAAAAGGCGCACGCCTCCTATCTCGAATGGTCGACGCCGCCGCAGACCGGCCCCGGCGCCGTCCAGATGGGTCCGATCATGGACTATCTCGGAAAGGTCCTGCCGGAAGATGCCATCTTAACCAATGGCGCCGGCAACTATGCCACCTGGGTGCATCGCTTCTACCGCTCGCGCCGCTTCGGCACGCAGGCGGCGCCCACGTCCGGCTCGATGGGCTACGGCACGCCGGCCGCGGTCGCCGCCAAGTCGCTGTTCCCGGATCGCACCGTGGTCGCCTTCGCCGGCGACGGCTGCTTCCTGATGAACGGCCAGGAGTTCGCGACGGCTGTCCAGTATGACTTGCCGATCGTCGTGATCGTCGTCAACAACGGCATTTACGGCACGATCCGCATGCATCAGGAGCGGGAATATCCAAGCCGCGTCGTCGCCACCACCCTCAAGAACCCGGACTTCGCGGCGCTGGCCCGCGCCTATGGCGGCCATGGCGAGACGGTGGAAAAAACCGCCGACTTCGCGCCGGCCTTCGAACGCGCGCGCGCCAGCGGCAAGCCCGCGATCGTCGAGATCAAGCTCGATCCCGAAGCGATCACGCCGACCCGCACGCTGACGCAGATCCGCGACAAGAGCTGAGCGCCGGTGAAGGGATAGGCCGAGTTCCTTCGCGCCCCCCTCTGGCCTGCCGGCCATCTCCCCCACAAGGGGGGAGATTACCAGTTCCATCGCCTCGCCATTCCTGCAACGCTGGTGATTGGCGAAAGCCGGCGTGACTATCTGATCTCCCCCCTCGTGGGGGAGATGTCCGGCAGGACAGAGGGGGGCGCTGTCCCGCCGGCTTCCAAAGTGACCGCAACCTTTCCGAACCCTACATCGCCTTCTGGATCTGGCCGCGGATTTCACCGTCCTTGTTCTTGGCGGTGTGGATGTTGACGTAATACTTGCCGGCCTCAAGGTCGGCCGCCTGCGCGTCGGTCAATGTCTCCGATCCCTTGATCGGGCTCTTCAGCTTCTTGAACGGGATGACCGGGTCCGCATTCGCCCCCATGTCCGCCGGACCGTGGATGTGGCCGGCCACGGCAGGCCCGCTGAGGCCGGAATATTTGACGTTCCAGCTGAGCTTTTTGCTTGTGGTGTCGAAGGTGAGTGTGGCGGTCCCCTTGCCCTTGGTGGTGACGGGCGGGCTCTGCTGACTGCCGTCGAGCGTCGCCTTGTACTTCACCATCTCGGCCATGGCCGGCGATGCAAGAAGGAAGGCGGTCGAAACGGCCAAGGCCGAAAGCATCGGCTGGGATAGGATGCGCATGAAGAACCTCCGTTGATTGCAGCATCCTTCGCGGCTCCCCGGCGCGCGGATGCGCCAATCAACGGCTGGACGGCCGGATGTATCCCTGTGCGCACAATTATTTTACCTCAACCAGCAAAAAGGGGCGGTCGCCCGCCCCTTTCCACCTTCCGCGCTGAGAGCGGAGCTTACTTGATCGCCTTGTCGGTGATCGCGGTCGTGTAGGCGCCGCTCGCCTCCTTGCTGATGATCTTCTGGTCGAGCAGCGCCTTGGCGGTGCGCTCGTAAGCGGCCGGGATCAGCTTGCCGTCGGCATTGTCGACCAGCTTGGCCACTTCCCTCATCATGAACTTCTGGTGGTTCTCGTCCTGGCCGCCGGCGTCCACGACGATCCCGGCCGCCTCGTCGGTGTTCTCCGTGGCGTATTTCCAGCCCTTCATCGAGGCGCGCACGAAGCGCACCATCTTGTCCTCGAAGGCCGGGTCCTTGAGCTTGTCCTCGAGCGTGTAGAGCCCGTCCTCCAGAAGGTCGTTGCCCATGGCGGAGTAGTTGAACACGACCAGGTCTTCCGGCTTGTAGCCGGCGTCCAGCACCTGACCGTATTCGTTATAGGTCATCACCGAGATGCAGTCGGCCTGCTTCTGGATCAGCGGCTGCACGTCAAAACTCTGCTTGAGCACGGTCACGCCGTCCGGGCCGCCATCGGTCTTGAGGCCGATTTTGTTCATCCAGGCGTAGAACGGATATTCGTTGCCGAAGAACCAGACGCCCAGCGTATGACCCTTGAAGTCGGCTTCCGTCTTGATCGGTCCGTCCTTGGGGCAGACCAGTTCCATGCCCGCCTTCTTGAACGGCTGGGCGATATTGACGAGCCCCACGCCCTTGTCGCGGGCCGCGAGCGCTCCGCCCATCCAGTCGACGATGACGTCGGCACCGCCGCCGGCGATCACCTGCTCGGGCGCGATGTCCGGGCCGCCCGGCTTGATGTCGACGTCGAGGCCTTCGGCGTCATAGAAACCCTTGGCTTTGGCGACATAGTAGCCGGCAAACTGGGCCTGCGTGACCCATTTCAATTGCAGTGTCACCTTGTCGGCGGCCATCGCCTGGAAGGCGGCCAGCGACATGGCGCCGGCCAGAGCAGAAATCAGCAGTCTTTTCATCTTATTACCCTCTGAAGTTAGCACCCAAACCCACCGCCCCTATCCACCTCGGACAGAGGGATGCCAAAACGTGACGGCTCTCTCGATGAGAGCGACCACGCCATAAAAGACCGAACCCGCCAGTGCTGCAACTGCGATTTCGGCCCACACCATGTCGATGTTCATCCGCCCGACTTCCGTCGAGATGCGAAATCCCATGCCGACCACTGGCGTTCCGAAGAACTCGGCGACGATGGCGCCGATCAGCGCCAGCGTCGAGTTGATCTTCAGCGCGTTGAAGATGAACGGCATGGCCGCCGGAAGCCTGAGCTTGAGCAAGGTCGGCCAATAGCCCGATGCATAAGTGCGCATCAGGTCGCGCTCCATATGCCCGGATGCGGCAAGGCCCGCCACCGTATTCACCAGCATCGGGAAGAAGGTCATGATGATGACGACCGCGGCCTTGGACGGCCAGTCAAAGCCGAACCACATGACCATGATGGGTGCGACGCCGATGATCGGCAGCGCCGAGACCATATTGCCGATCGGCAGCAGGCCGCGCCGCAGGAACGGCACGCGGTCGGCCAGGATAGCGACGGCGAAGCCGGCGAGATTGCCGATGACATAGCCGATCAGCACCGCCTTGAAGATCGTCTGGCGCACATCCGACCCCAGGATCGGCAGCGAGTTGGCGATCCGCGCGCCGATGGCGCTCGGCGGCGGCAAAAGAATGAAGGGGATGCCGGCGCCGCGCGTCACCGCTTCCCAGATGATCAGGATCCAGGCGCCGAAGATCGCCGGGATGATCAGGCGCAGCGCCGTCGACATCAGGCGTGAATCTGGGCGCTGCTCAGACAAGACCGCAACACAGCGCCAGGCGAGCAACCATGCAGAGGCGAGCACAAGGTAATAAGCAGGTCCTGCCGTACCTTCGTGACCGCGAATGCTGCCCAGCAGCAGAAACGCAGCGCCATGGGCGCAGATAAAAAGCAGCGCTGCTTCCCACAGCTTAGGGAGGCGACCTGCAATCCAAACCGGAAGCGCAACCAGGGCGATCGCAAGTCCGCCCGAAGAGCTGCCGTAGGGCCAGGCGAGACCCGGTACGCCGATGTTGAAAACGAACACTATGATCGGGGGGATCGCCAGCAGGAAGGCCAGGTTTGCCTGCCAACTGTACTTGTCGGCACTCATGCCGGCCTCCCGCCCATCGCGCGGTCGACCAGGCGTCCGGCAATACCCACGACCATCACCAGCAGCGCCGCGACGACAGATCCCGCGACCAGGGCCGACCAGATATCGATGGTCTGGCTGTAATAGGCGCCCGCGAGCAGCTTGGCGCCGATGCCGGCGACCGCGCCTGTCGGCAATTCGCCGACGATGGCGCCGACGAGGCTTGCCGCCACCGCCACCTTCATCGAGGTGAACAGGAACGGCACCGAAGCCGGCACCCTGAGCTTCCAGAAGGTCTGCGAGGCGCTGGCATTGTAGGTGTGCATGAGATCGAGATGCATGATCTCGGGTGAGCGCAGGCCCTTCACCATGCCGACGGCGACCGGAAAGAACGACAGATAGGTCGAGATCAGCGCCTTGGGGATCAGCCCGGTGATGCCGATCGCCGCCAGCACCACGATGATCATCGGCGCCACCGCCAGGATCGGAATGGTCTGCGAAGCAATGATCCACGGCATCAGGCTGCGGTCGAGCGTCGCCACATGTACGATACCCACCGCAATGACGATGCCAAGCGCCGTGCCGAAGGCAAACCCGAGCAGCGTCGAGGACAGTGTCACCCAGGCGTTGTAGACCAGGCTGCGGTTCGAGGTGACGGACCGCAGGAAGGTGTTTTCGAAGAAATTCACCGCCACCTGGTGCGGTGCCGGCAGCGTCGGCTTCGGCTGCGCCAGCGTCTTGCCGATGAACTCGACGATACCCGGCGTCTCATTGGCACGGCGGTCGAGATCGCGCTGGAACGGCGCGTTGAGGATGACGGCGAAGACGTACCAGAGCACCACCACGCCGGCGAGAATGCTGGTGACGGGGATGATTTTGGAGCGGAAGGTGTCCATCAGCGCGGCTCTCCTCCTCTCCCCACTGGGGAGAGGGTGGCCGGAGCGAAGCGAAGGCCGGGCACGTTCGACTGGAGTGCTGCGGCGCTGGTATTTTTCGTCATCCTAGGGCGGAGC
>NZ_VFWS01000082.1:0-22843 GCF_006443065.1 Mesorhizobium sp. B1-1-5
GAATGACGATCGCGATGGGCGTTTCGGCCAATCTCCAAGGCATGCCACCTGCCAACGCAAACAGAGCCGACCGAAGCCGACCGGTCAAAATCCCCTGTGCGATGCCATTAGCACCCTTCTGGTCTAGTGCCGCCTTGTCGTGTCCTTCGGCCTTGAAACACCGGTTTCCGAATCCTCGTCGCGCACTTCGTGGCGACGGGCTTTGAGCACCTCGTCGTTTTCGACGCCCTCTCCGGTCGCATCGGCCTCCGCGCTGGCGTTCTTGCCGTCGGGGCGCTGCGGCGGCGAACCGGCAAAGCCTGGCCCCTCGCCGTGCGGCGCATCATCCGGCACGCCCTCATGCGCGGCATGTTCCTTGTCGAACTTGATGACCGGCTCCATCTTCGCCAGCACGTCGTCCGAAAGCCAGCACAGGCTCATATGGCCGTCGCCGAGGTTCTTCACCGGCGGCACCTTGGTCTCGCACAGATTGTCGGGCACCAGCTTCTTATAGCCGCAGCGCGTCTGGAACGGGCAGCCGGTCGGCGGGTTCATCGCCGACGGGATGTCGCCTTCCAGCACGATATGCTTCTTGACCACGCTGGTGTCGGCGATCGGGATCGCCGACAGCAATGCCTCGGTATAGGGATGGTAAGGCGGCGAGAAGATCTGGTCGGTCGTCCCCTGCTCGACGATGTAGCCGAGATACATGACGACGACGCGGTCGGCGATATAGCGCACCACCGACAGATCGTGGCTGATGAACAGCATCGTCGTCTTGTTCTTGCGCTGGATGTCCATCAACAACTCGGTCACCGCCGCCTGCACCGAGACGTCGAGCGCCGAGACCGGCTCGTCGGCCACCACCACCTTGGCGTCACCGGCAAAGGCGCGCGCAACGCCGATACGCTGCTTCTGCCCGCCCGACAGCTGGCGCGGCTTGCGGGTTTCGAAGGCGCGCGGCAGCTTCACCAGGTCGAGCAGTTCCAGCATCCGCTGGCGCCGCTCGGCGACTGTCCTGCCGACTTTGAACTTCTCCAGCGTGCGGATGATCTGCGAGCCGACCGTGTGGCTGGGGTTCAGCGTGTCGAACGGATTCTGGAACACCATCTGGATCGAAGACACCGTCTCGACATTGCGACGCTCGATGCCGGTCGACTGGATCTCCTTGTTGCCCAGCGTCACGGTGCCGGAGCTTGCGGTCTCGAGGCCCAACAACACCTTGGCGAGCGTCGATTTTCCGCAGCCGGATTCACCGACGATTGCGACCGTCTCGGATTCGCGCGCGGTGAACGAGATCGTTTCGTTGGCCTTGACGACGCGGCCTTCGCTGGAGCCGAACACCTCGCTGCCGCCGACCTTGTAGTATTTCTTGAGGTCGTCGATCTTGAGCACCGGCGCGCCGGGCTCGACCTTTTCGTTGACCTTCTTGGCACCGGGGGGCAGCGCCTCCCAGTCGATCTCGTTGAACCGCACGCAGCGCGAGAAATGGCCCTCATGGCCCTCGACCGGGATCATCGGGATTTCCGCGGCGTTGCAGACGCCCTCGACGAAATGGTGGCAGCGCGGCCCGAAATTGCAGCCCTTCGGCCGCTCATGCGGCAGCGGCAACTGTCCAGGAATGGAGATCAGCGGCCGCGAGTTCTTGTCCGCGCCAGGCAGCGGGATCGAACGGAACAGCCCCTGCGTGTAGGGGTGGCGCATCCGGTCGAACACGTCCTCGATCTTGCCGGTCTCGACCGCCTCGCCCGAATACATCACCGTGATTTTGTCGCAGGTCTCGAGGATAAGGCCGAGATTGTGCGACACGAAGATCATCGAGGTGCCGAACTTCTCGCCCAGACCCTTGACCAGCTCGACGATGCCGGCCTCGACGGTGACGTCGAGCGCCGTCGTCGGCTCGTCGAGCAACAAGAGCGCCGGCTTGGAAAGCAGCGCCATGGCAATGACGATGCGCTGCTGCTGGCCGCCGGACAGCTGGTGCGGATAGGAGCGCATCATGCGCTCCGGATCGGGCAGCCTCACCGCCCGCACCATCTCCAGCGCGCGATTATGCGCCTCTTCCTTCGACACCTTGTCATGGATCAGCGGCACTTCCATCAGCTGCTGGCCGATCTTCATCGCCGGATTGAGGCTCGCCATCGGCTCCTGGTAGATCATGGCGATCTTGTTGCCGCGGATGGAGCGAAGCTCCTCCTCGGAGAGCTCGCCCATGTCCTTGCCCTGGAACTTGATCCTTCCGCCGACGATCTTCCCGATATTGGAGAGGTCGCGCATGATGCCGAGCGACACGGTCGACTTGCCGCAGCCGGACTCGCCGACGATGCCCATCGCCTCGCCCGGCATGACCGTGCAGGAAAAATCCATCACGGCCGGGATCTCGCCCTTGCGGGTGAAGAAGGAGATCGAAAGGTTCTCGATCTCGATGATCGGCTGACTGGTCGCCTTGGCTGGATCTCGAACTGCCTCGTTCATGGGTCGCTCCAATCCTTGGTCCTTGGAAGATGGGGCCGAAAACCCCGCCATCAATCTTTCATCGACTGTTCACGCAGCGAATCCGCCAACAGGTTCAGCCCCAGCACGAACGACATCAGCGCGATCGTCGGCGGCAGCGCCGGGTGGATGAAGGACCGCAAGAGGCGGCTGGCGTCCTTGATCGCTGTGCCCCAGTCGGGGCTTTCCGGCGCCAGGCCCAGGCCGAAATAGCCGAGCGTCCCGAGCAGGATCGTCGTGTAGCCGATGCGCAGGCAGGCATCGACGATCAGCGGACCGCGCGCATTGGGCAGGATCTCCCACAGCATGATGTACCAGGGCGATTCACCGCGCGTCTGCGCCGCCGCCACATAGTCGCGCGTCTTGATGTCCATGGTCAGCCCGCGCACGATGCGGAACACGCCCGGGCTGGAGGCGAACACCACCGCCACGAAGATGTTGAGCTGGTTGGGATCGATGTGGACGATGTGCAACGGATCCTTGTCGAAGACGAGGCCCGTATAGATCCAGCCTCCCAGGACCAACGTGATGCCGAGCAGGATATAGAGCCGGTCCGGCCGGTTCTTGTAGCGGGTCCAGAACAGCACGCAGAAGAAGATGATCGGGAACAGGAAGAACAGTCCCGCCATCCCATAGGGGATCGGCGTATCCATGATGCCCGGCGTCACCAGCAGGTAGAACAAAAGGATGACCGGGAAGGCCAGCACCAGATTGGCAAGGAACGACAAGAGCGTGTCGATCTTGCCGCCATAATAACCGGCCGGCAGGCCGAGCGTGATGCCGACCATCAGCGCGAAGCCGGTGGCGGCCGGCGCGATGATCAGCACGATCTGGCTGCCATAGACCATGCGCGAGAACACGTCGCGGGCAAGCTTGTCGCCGCCGAAATAATAGACGAGCTTCGACGCCGGCTCGATCGCCCCGGGCAGCGTGTCCTTCATCACCGAGACCTGCGCCAGCGGATCGAAGGGCGAGATGGTGGAGGCGAAGATCGCCGTGAACAGCCAGAACAGGCAGATGAAGACCCCGGCGATGCCGACGCCGCTGTCGAAGAGCTGGCCGTAGAGCCCGAGCCGCTTCTTGTAGGTAAAGCTGGCGCCCATCACCAGGATGAGCCCGACCCACACCGGCCAGAACCGCCAGAGCACGCCGATAACCACGTCGAAGGCGCTGATATATTCGGTTTGCATCGGCCCCTGCCCCTACTGAACCCTGATACGCGGATTGAGAAACGCGTAGCCGACGTCGGAAATCAGCTGCGTGATCAGCACGATGAACACCGAGACCAGCGAGCAGCCGAGCAGCAGGTCGATGTCGTTGTTGCCGGCGGCCTCGACCAGCGTGTAGCCGAAACCCTGGTAGCGGAACATCACCTCGACGATGACGACGCCGGTGAGCAGCCATGGGAACTGCAGCATGATGACCGTGAAGGGCGCGATCAGCGCGTTGCGCAATGCATGCTTGATGACAACGCTGCTGAAGGACAGGCCCTTCAGCCGGGCGGTGCGGATATATTGCTGCGTCATCACCTCGACCATCGAGGCGCGTGTCATGCGCGCGATATAGCCGATGCCGTAGATCGCCAGCGTGATCACCGGCAGCGTGAAATTGTAGAAGGTGATGCCCTGGCTGGCGGACGCCGCCGAGCCGTTCAGCCAGCCGAGCCAGGATGCGAAGATGACGGTGAAGATGACGCCCGACACATATTCGGGCGTCGCCGTCGAGGCGATCGAGGCCACCGACAGCACGCGGTCGGTGCGCGAGCCCTCGCGCATGCCGGCGAGAATGCCGATCAGCAGCGAGATCGGCACCATCACCGCCAGCACCCAGAACATCAGCAATCCGGTGGCGCCGAGGGCCGGGAACAGCTTGGCCGCGACCGTCGTCTTGAACTTGGTCGAGCAGCCGAAATCGCCCTGCAGGACACCCGAGAATGTCGGCTCGACCGGGTCGTTGCAGAAGGAGAAGCGCTGCGTCGTCTTTCCGGTCGCCGGATCGGTGATCGGATGCTTCGGCAGGACGCCCAGCCACTGGCCGTAGCGCACGAAGAAGTTCTGCCGGTAGCCATGATTGACCAGCCAGCTTTCGAGCTGGTCGGCGGGCGTATGCATCTCGGTCTGGCTAATCGCCAGTTTCTTCAGATTGGGCTCGAGATTGACGAGGAAGAAGACGACCAGCGTCAGGCACAGCATCGTGAGCAGTATCGTGCCGATGCGTCTGGCGATGAATGAGAACATGTGCCCCCCTGCCGGCCGGGTTGGGGTCAGATAGGTTCAACCCTGTTTCGAAAAGCGGATGAACGCCCCGCCACCGCTGCAGGATATGCAACGGCGACGAAGCTGCAAATACGAGGGGCCGCAGCCCCTCGTATCCATCGCGCTATGGATCATGCCTGGTCGAGCCAAACCTTGCCGAAGTCGTGCTCGTAGGTGGGGTGCATCGAGTGGTTCTTCACCTCGGGCTTGATATTGATGTAGAGCTTGCGCCAGTAGGGCTGGATGATGATGCCGGACTCTTGCAGGGTCTGCTCGATATCCTTCATCACAACCTTGCGCTTCTCCGCATCGGCAATGCCGAGCGCCTCGTTCACCTTCTTGTCGAAGTCCGGATTGGCGTAGGCCGTCTCGTTCCACGCTTCACCGGAGCGGTAAGCGATGGCGATCACCTGGATGCCCAGCGGGCGCATGTTCCAGTTGGTTTCCGAGAACGGATACTTCGTCCAGTCGTTCCAGAAGGTCGAGCTCGGCAGCACGGTGCGCTTCACCTTGATGCCGGCTTCGCGCAGCTGGGCGGCGATCGCGTCCGTGGTGTTCTTGTGGTAGTCCTCGTCGTTGCTGATCAGCTCGTGCTCGAAATCGATCGCGCCCGCTTCCGTCAGCATCTGCTTGGCCTTGGCGATATCGCGCTTGACCTCCGGCAGCTTGACATATTCCGGATGGATCGGCGCGACGTGGTGGTTTTCCGCCGGCGTGCCGGCATTGCCGTAGCCGAGCTGCAGCACGGTGGCATTGTCGACGGCAAGCAACATCGCCTGGCGAACCTTCTGGTCGTCATAAGGCTTGTGGGTGACGTTGAAGCGCGACACCACGGTGGCAGCCGTCACGACTTCCGAGACCGGAGCGCCGACGTCGGCGATGATCTTGATGTAGTCGGCGGTCGTTTCGTGGTTGGTCTGGACTTCGCCCGATTCGAAAGCCGAGACGGTCGCGGCCGGATCGGTGCCGTAATCGATGAACTCGACGCCGTCGAGGAAGGCCTCGCCCTGCCACCACTTGCCGGTCGTGCGGCGCTTGTAGACCACCTTCTGGCCGACGTCATAGGAGACGAGCTCGAACGGACCGGTGCCGATCGGGCAGTTCTTGAAGTTGGCGCCCTTCTCGTCGAAGGTCTTGTGCACGACCAGCGCCGGATAGTCGCAAAGGTTCGGGATGATGGCGATGTCGGGCTTGGTCAGCTTGAGCTTGACGGTCATGTCGTCGACCTTGACGACGGAGCCTTCGCGCAGCTTCTTGGTCGTGTCGTCGACAAGGCTGCCGAGGCGGCCAGGCATGGAGTTGCCTTCCGCGCCCTTATCCGCCCAGCGCGTGAAGTTGTAGATCACGTCGTCGGCCGTGAACTTGTCGCCGTTGTTCCATTCGACGCCCGGCCGCACATGCAGCGTGTATTCGGTGGCATCGTCGTTGATGTCCCAGCTCGCCAGCAGATACGGCGCGAAGGTATATTCCTTCGTGTATTTCACCAGCGGCTCGAGCGCCTGGCGCTCGGCATTGGAGATTTCGGACCAGTCGGCGGTGCGCGGATCCTTCGGATCCTTGACCGACATCGCGACCTTGAGCACGCCGCCCTTCTTGCCCTGCACGTCCTCGGCCCGGGCCGGGTTCGGCGCGGCGATGCCCAGCATCCCATAGGCCATTGCCGTCGATGCGCCGAAGACGCTGGCCATAGCCAGGAATTCGCGGCGGTCCACGCCGCCCGATTTGGCCTCTTCAGCCATTTTCAGGATGTGATCGGGAACACGATCACCATTGCTCTTATAGATTGCCATGACTTACTCCCATTGTTGGCTTTCCGCCTTTTAACATTCCGCATCCAGACCGTGATGTCAAAACATGGTGTGGAGTAGGAACATGTCAGGGAATGTGCATCTTTGGCTACAACCCGGTTCGCGCGTTAGCGACAGTCTTGACGCAAATTTGTTATCGCGAGGCGGATTTCCCAAAAAATCGTTGCGGGCGATTAAATCAATACATTTTATACGGATAACGGCCCCGCCCGCGCGGCGGACAGCCTGCTGGGCAGACACAGAAGCGCCGGCGCGGCCTCAATATTCGCGTTCGTAGAAGACGCCGCCCTTGGCTTCGCCGGCATCATTGGCCTCGCCGCGCAGCTTCACGCCACGACCGACATTAAGGTCGATCGTGGCCTTGCCGGAGCCTGGCTTGTCGCCCTTCTGTATGGTCACATAGGTGCGGTCGTTAAGGTATTTTCCGGCCGAGACCGCGGTGCCGCCCTTCTCGTCCGTCGTCACGTCGAGGTCGTCGACGCCGATTGCGTTGCGCAGGTTGTCGAGCAGCGAGGTTGTGCCGCCGGCGCCTGCCAATTGCGCGGCTGCGTCGGCGAGCTGAGCGATCTGCAGCGGTGACAGTCTGGACATGGATTGACCGAAGATGAGCTGCGCCAGGACCTCGTCCTGGGGCAGCGCCGGCACCGAGGAGAAGTTGAATTTCGGATCGGTCGCCTCGCCGGAAACCACGATTGTCACGGTGGCACTGCTTGTCGTCGTGGTCGCGGTGAGATTGAGGTAAGGCACCAGCGATCCCTGGAACCCGACCGTTCCCTCCGTGAATGTCAGCCGTTTTGCAAGGATCGTTAGCCGTCCGCGCTGCAAGGTGAAAGTGCCCACGGCCTGCGGAGACGACGCCGGCCCGGTTAGTTTGAGCGAGCCGCCGAGCTCGGCGTCGACGCCCCTGCCCTGGATGAATATCTGGTTCGGCGCGTTGACCGTCACGTCAAGCGTCAGGCCGCTGCCGCCCTTGCTGCTGCCGCTGGACGTCGGCGGGCGCAGGGCCTTGTCCTGCGCCCGCACGGCGCGAGGCGCGTTCTTGTGTTTGACGTTGAGTTCCGAAAGCGATCCCGGCAGCTTGTCCGGGACGGTGATGACCGTCCTCGCCAGGTTGACGGTGCCGGCGATCACCGGCGCCGAGACCAGCGGCCCCTTGACAGTCAGGTCGCCGCCGAGATTGGCGGTCACCACCCGGCCGTCGGTGTAGCGGCCATCGCTGAGCTTGATCGACAGGTCGGCCGGGAAGCCTTGCGCCGGCGTGATGCCCACCGTGCCGCTGGCCGACAGGCTGCCGCGCGTCGACAGCTTTCCGGTCAAACGATTGATCCTGGCGACGCCGCCGCCAATCGAGACGTCGGCGGCGATATCGTTGACCGCCAGGCCGGAACGCGCATCGATGAGGCGCGCGCCGGATGTCGTGACTTTGCCGCTGATCACCGGCGCGGATGCGGGACCGCGCACCTGCACATCGACATTGGCAGTGCCGTTGAGCGCCAGACCTTGCGCGGCGAGCTTGGCGGCAAGGAAGGAAAACGGCACCTTACCGTTGAAATCGAGCGCCAAGGTGGGCGTGCCTGCCGTCGCCACCGTGCCGCCGCCCTTGAGACCGAGGCCGGCGCCGTCGCTGATGTTGGCGTCGAAGGCGAGCTTGTTGCCGGCGAAGGTTCCCGACGACGACACATTCATGCCGCCGAGGCCGGCGCCGCGCGTCTGCGAGGTCTGCACGCCGGAAGCATCGATGTTGAAGGCGGCCGAGGGGGTCGCCGACGCGCCGGTGACCTTGACCGTGCCCGAGACCGTGCCGGCTGCATCGAGGCCTGGCGAGAAACTGTTGGCAAGCGAGATCGGCACCCTGGCCAGATTGGCGTTGATGTCGAGCGCCTGCCCGACCTTGCCTGTCACCGTCGCCGTGCCGCCGCCAAGGTTGAGCACCAGCCGGTCGAGCGTCGTCACCCCGTTGGCGATGGTCACGGTCGAGGGCTGTGCGATCGCGGCCTTGATGCCCTGCATCGTCGCCTGGCCCGACGCGAGCTCGACGGTCGTCGTGCCATTGGCGATCCTCACCCGGCCGGCTGCCTTCGCCGGGATGTTCTTGACGGTGGCGCCGCCGGAGAAGCCGGTCCAGTCGCCGTCACGCTTGAGATCGACATCGATGCCGGTGACGGCCGTGCCGCCGGAAGTCACGCTCTCGGCGCGCACCGTACCGGCAATGACGGGCGCTGCCATGTAATTCGCGATCTGCGCGTCGATGGCGACATTCCTGGCGGAGAGATCGCCGCGCTTGATCTCGGAGGTGTTCGCCTTGACGACGACATTGGGCCCGTTAGCTGCCTTGGTAAAAGCGATCGTGCCGCGCACATTGCCCTCGGCTTTTTCCAGCGCCAGCGCGGCCAGCGGCCCGATATCGGGCAAGTCGAGCGAAACGGTGCCGACCGGCACGAAGGCATCGTCGAGAGTGAGATCGCCGGAAATCTTGTTCGGACCGAGCGACAGCAAAAGCCCGTTGATCGCGCGGCTGCCATTGGTCGTGGCGAGCACCGCGCTGCCTTGCAGGTTCTGCCCGGCGACGTTGCCGGTGAGCTCAACATTGGCCGCCGGATTGGCGGCATCGGCCTTGCCGCTGGCCGTCAGCTTCAGCCCGGTGATCTCGCGCGCCGCCACCGAAAGCCGGTCGCTGCTCACCGTCATCGACAAGTCCGGCGTGGTGACCGGGCCTTGCGCGTTCAAGGCAAAGGCGATGGCGCCCTTGGCGTCTTTCGACAGCCCCGAAACATCGCTCAATGCGCCTCTGATCCCGGCGGCCAACCTGCCGTCGGCAAGGCTCGCCTGCCCATCGGCGCTGAGCGCGCCGGAATTCAGCTTCAGTCCGTCGACATTGACATTGCCATTGGCATCGCGTTTCAGCACGGCGCTCAACGCAGCGCTCTCGCCAAGCATGCCGCGCACCGCCGCCGGCAAGGCTGACGAGGCGACATTGGCGTTCATATTGAGGTTGACCGAACCGTCGCCCAGCGATATCCGACCGGCGACCTGGCTGTTGAGCGCATCGCTTCTCAAGGAGCCGCTGTCGACGGCGACGGCATCGGTCGTCAGGCGGCCATTGACCTTCGCCGTGACCTTGCCGGCGATCAGCGGCGCGATCATCGGATTGTCGAGGCCGATCCTGTCCACCGACACCGTGCCGGAAACCTGACCTGCCCGCCCCTTGAGGTCGAAGGCATCCGAATGCAGCGCCAGGGTGAGGCCGTCGACCGTCGCCTGGCTGGCGGCAATGGAAGGCAGGATTGCGGACACATCGAGCCGCGCCTGCGTGCTTTCGCCCGCCATCCTTGCCGACAAGGACTGGACCGCGATCTTGACCGGGCTTTGGGCGCTGCCGACCGTCAACGGCAGGCTGGCTCCGGACGAGGTAAGGTCGAGGGAGAAATCGCTGGCGCCGTTCGGGTTGAGGGTGCCGGCGGCCTTGCCTGAAATCCCTTCGCCCGAAAGCGTGGCGTGGTCCAGGGCGATGCCGCCCGCCAGCGTGTAGGTGCCGGCGGCGTCCAGATCCAGCGGCCCGAGTCCGGCCTGGCGGGTCTGGCGGGTCTCGGCGCCCGCCACCTTCGCGTCGAACTGAATGTCGGGGTTGGACGATGGACCCGTGACGTGTGCCGTGCCCTCCAGCGTTCCGGCCCCGTCGAGGCCGGGCACGAAATCATTGGCGAGCGCCAACGGGAGGTTGGCGAGATTGGCCGTCAGGTCCAGGGCCTGACCGGCGCTGCCGGAAACCGTCGCCGAGCCGCCGCCGAGATTGAGCGCGAGCTTCTCGATGGCGGTCACGCCATTGGCGATGGAGAGGCTGGAAGGCTCGGCGATGGCCGCCTTGATGCCGCGCACCGTCGCCTCGCCGGAAGCGATTTCCACGCTGGTCGTGCCGTTGGCGATCTTCACCCGGCCGGTGGCGGTGGCCGGAATGCCGGACGCCGTGGCGCCGCCGGTAAAGTTCGTCCAATCGCCATCGCGCTTCAAATCGATGCCGATGCCGCTGATGACCGTGCCGCCGGAGGTCACGCTGTCGGCCTTGATCGTGCCAGAGATCGCCGGTCCTTTCAGGTAGTTGGCGATCAGCGCGTTGACAGTGATGGCTTTCGCCGCCAGATCGCCGCGCGCGATCGACGTGCTGGCCGCTTTGATGGTGACGGTCGGCGCCTCGCCGTCCTTGGCGAAGGCGATCGTGCCGTTGATATCGCCGGCCGCGCTCTGATTTGCGAGCGCCGCGAGCGGTCCGATGTCGGGCACGGCAAGCTTCAGCGTGCCGAGCGGCAGGAACCTGTCGTCGAGCGCGAGATCGCCCGAGACCTTGTTGTCGCCAAGCGCCAGGCTGAGACCCCTGATCGAGCGCTTGCCGTCGGCCGTCACCAGCGAGGCTGCGATGTCTAGCGCCTGCCCCTCGGCGCTGCCGGTCAGCGCGGTTTCGGCGGACGGGTTGGCGATGTCGGCCTTGCCCTTGGCCGAGAGCTTGATGTCCTTCACCGTGCGGCCGGCGGCCGTCAGGCTGGCGCTGTCTGCTGAAACGGAGAAATCCGGCGCCCAGCGCGGGCCGCTCGTGGTCAGCGCGAAATTGACTCCGCCGGCAAGCGGCGTGCCGGCGAGCGACGACAGTGGCGAGACATCGCCCAACGTGCCTCTGACGCTGGCCTGGATATCCGATCCTTGCATGCTGCCGGTGCCGCTGGCGCTGAGCGAGCCGGAGCTGATCTCCAGCGAATTGGCGGCGAACGCGCCTTGCGGATCGCGCGTGGCGGTGGCCGAGAATTTCACCCGCTCGCCAAGCAGCGAGCTGATCTGCGGCGGCAAGGCCTTGGAGACGGCGTCGGCATTCATCTTCAGCGTCATCGACAAATCGGCCAGCGCCACATTTGCCGTCAGCCCGGCATTGAGCGCATCGCTGCGCAAGGTGCCTTTGTCGATGGTCACGGTCTCGCGGCTGATCGTGCCGGAAAGATCCGCGGCGAGCTTGCCGGTCACCAGCGGCGCCAGCGTCGCCACATCGGTCTTCAGGCCGGCGGCCGCGAGCTTGATGGCGACCGGGCCGCTAACGGTCTCGATGTCGAAGCCGTCGGAATGGATCTCGCCCGTGATATTGTTGAGCTGCGTGCCGCCGACGGCGACCGAAGTAAGCGACGTGTCGATATCGACCATCGGCGCCTTGCCGTCGCCGAAGGCGCGCACCGTGGCCTTTTCGACCGCGACCAGGATGGGAACCGCGCTGTTGCCGACATCGATAGTGACCGGCTTGTCCTTGGCGGAGAGCTCGACCGCCAGGTCGCTGGCGCCCTTCGGATCGACATTGCCGGTTGCAGTGCCGTGCACCGCATCGCTCTCTATGATGGCCTGCTCGATATCGATCCCACCCGACGCGGTCGCCGTTCCGGCGAGGTCGAAGCTCGTCTTGCCGGCAAACAAAGCCTTTATCTTCTCCGGCAGGAACTCTTCGAACTGGCCGTCGCCCTTGGCCTCGATGCGGTGGCCCTTGTCGGTGAGTTGGTGCCGACCGGTCAACTGGCTGACGATCCGACCGTCGACCATGAAGGTGCCGACGCCGCTCCAGTTGGCCAAAGGCCCGCCGCCGGAAACGACGATATTGACGGGCGGCGCATCCGGCAGCTTGAGCAAATTGGCGATGATGCCGCCAGCCGGCTCCGACGCCTTGAGGTCGAGGTCGAGCTTGTTGTCGGCCGGCGCAAAATGGATCTTGGCGTCGACATTGCCTTGCTTGCCGTCATGACGGTTGACGTTGAGCACGCTTTCGATCGCCAGCGGCGAA
Organism: Mesorhizobium sp. B1-1-5; assembly: GCF_006443065.1. Taxonomy (NCBI): domain Bacteria; kingdom Pseudomonadati; phylum Pseudomonadota; class Alphaproteobacteria; order Hyphomicrobiales; family Phyllobacteriaceae; genus Mesorhizobium; species Mesorhizobium sp. B1-1-5. The sequence continues at coordinate 12,342 of NZ_VFWS01000082.1, forward strand.
GGATCGGCCTTGAGCGAACCCTTGGCGGCCAGTTCGGCGATGCCGCTGCCGGCAAGCTCCTGTCCGAGCGCGATCTCCGGCAGGTCGATCTGCTTCACATCGATCGACACCGGCAGGCTGGACGAGCCACCTTGCGACGGCTGCTGGCCTGGCTGCGGCAGCCGCGCCAGCTCGATGCGTTCGGCGGCAAAGCGGTCGGCATTGAAATTCCAGGAGAACAGCGCCGTCGGCGACCAGTCGAGCGCCACCTTGCGGGCCACCATCCAGGGGCCGGCGCGATCTTCCAGCACGACGTGGTCCACCCTGAGCGCGCCCGACCAGATCCCTTCGATGCCGCTGACCGTCACCTTGCGGTCCTCGTTCGAAGCCATCTTCGAAATCAGGCCGGCGAGATTCTGCCGGCCGCCTTCGGTGCCGGTCAAAACCACAAGCGCGCCGATCGCCACCACGAGCAGCACAAGCAGCGCGTAGAGGCAGATACGGAGAATGCGCCAGACCATCTTCATCGTCAGAACGCCTGGCCGATGCCGGCATAAATGCCGAAATGCGGATCGCCCGGATCGCGGTTGAGCGGCACGGCAGCGTCGATGCGCAACGGCCCGAAGGGAGTGATATAGCGCAGGCCGACGCCGGCGCCGACCTTCACATTCGAGAAATCGGGAAAGGATTTGGTCGAGACCGTGCCGGCATCGACGAAGGGCACGATGCCGATCGTGTCGGTGACGCCGATGCGCATCTCGACCGAGGTCTCGAAGAAGGAGAGACCGCCGATCGGCTGGCCGTCAATGTCTTTCGGGCCGATGCCCTGGTAGGCATAGCCGCGCACCGAGCCGCCGCCGCCTGAATAGAAGCGCCGGTCGGCCGGCACGTTCTGCAGCCCGGTGCCGACGATCGAGCCCAGCGTCGCGCGCTCGGCGAGCACGAACCTGCTTGCCGTGTCGATCGACTGGTAGGCATAGCCTTCGCCCTTCAGCTTCAGGAAGGCCGCGCCGTTCATTATGTCGTAGCTCGGCTCGGCATAGGCGAGGAAGCGGAAGCCTCTAGTCGGGTTCAGCTTGTTGTCGCGGCTGTCATAGACATATTGCAGCGGCACGCTGGCGATCAGATAGGTATGCTTGCCGAAGGCGTCGGTGATCTTCGAATAATCGAGGTCGAACTCGGCCGAGACCCGCTGCTTCTTGTCGAGGTCGTAGGAAACGCCGACGTCGCCCTTGACCGAGAAATGGTCATAGGCATCGGGGTGTTCGAACACCGTCTTGATGCCGGTGAAGAATTTCGACGTCGGCCCGAGCACGCCCGGCTTCTCGAACATCACGCCGGCATTGTAGTTGAGCGCGGAAAGGCTGTTGCTGCCGATGCCGCTGATGGAGCCGTCGATGCGCAGCTTCTCCGCCTGGCCGAACAGGTTGCGGTGGCCCCAATAGCCTTCGAGCCCCAGGCCTTCGGTATTCGAGAAGCTGCCGCCGACGCCGAAATAGCGCGGCTTGCGCTCGCTGACCTGGACGCCGATCGGAATGTTGCCGTTGGCGTCGAGCCTGTCGCCTTCCTTGATGGTCACGCTGTTGAAGACTTCGAGCCCGAGCAGCCGGTCGCGCGCGTCATCGATCTCCTGCGGCGAATATTGCTGGCCCCGCTTCAGCCCGGTCATGTATTCGGTGAAGTCGCGATCGACCTTTTCCGTGCCCTCGACCGTGGTGTCGCCATAGCCCGCGACCGGGCCAGCGGCCACCGTCAGCGTCACGTCCAGTGTCGAGCTGGCATGCTCGGCGACGATCTCGCGGTCCGTCACCTTGGCAAGCGGCCTGCCCTCTTCCTTCAGCGCCCGCACGATCAGCACTTCGGCCTTGAGCACCGCGCCGGAACCGGCATCGCCGCCGGCGATCAGGCCGAAATCGGCTGCCGCCAACCCCGCCGCATCGCCCTTCAGCCGGATGTTGCCAAGCGTGAATTTCGCCCCGGGGGAAACCGTAATGACCACCGGAACGGGCTGCGGTCCCTTGAATTCGGCATCCGGCGGCAATTCGTCGATCGACTTGCCCTCGATCGTGATGGTGACAACGCCTTCGTAGCGGGCATCGGCGTAGAGGGCGGCGACGAGTTGTTCGCGGTCGCCGCGCGCCTTGGCCATCAGGCCGAGCGACCCCGACACCGGATGGTCCTCGTCATTTTTCAGCGCCGAGGCGTTTTCGAGCCTCTTGATCAGATCCTTGTCGGCATCAGGCGCATTGATCGTCACCGAGTAGCGCAGCGGATCGACGATGTCGGCATCCTCATCCTTGGACGAACCCCAAAGCTTGATGCCGAAAATCTCGAAAGCCGCCGCCTGCCGCACCTCTGCGGCCAGCACGGTCGAGCAGACGAGCGCGAAAAGCAGGGCGCGCGGAAGCCCGCGCCCTGGCGCGAACCCCTTTGACATCTGCGTTTCATGCGCCGGCATTAAGACAACCTAGTCGACAAAACTAAAATTGGAATGAAGTTCCGAAACGTTCGTAAAGGGGCCACAATCCAATTGTCTGAAATAGACCGGGCTTGGAATTCACACCTTTTGCATTTTCGCAAGAATGTGTGATCCGTCTCACAGAGGTTCTGTCGAAATACCGGCCTTTGGCCGGCATGGAAACCGTTCGCGGGTGATAAACCTGCGGCGATCCGGCGTTGACAAGCCTGCACGAGGCTTGATCATGCCCGGACGCTGGCGATGTCTGGAGGGTGGTATGGCAATGCGCGCGGCTCGTGGTCTCTCTTTGCTTCTTCTCATCTTTTTCGCCCTGGGCGGAGCGGCCTTTGCGGCCGAGGCCCGGCGAATCGTGACGACCGACAATTCCGACTATTTCGGTTTCGACCTCAGATCGGAGCAGAATGTCAGCCTTGACCAGTGCAAGACCGCATGTCTCGGCGATCCCGCCTGCCGCGCCTTCACCTACAACACCAAGGCCAAATGGTGTTTTCTCAAATCCGACTATAACCAGTTGAAATCCTTCAGTGGCGCCGTCGCCGGCAAGGTCGCGAATGTCGACGGCGAACCCGATATCGGCGCTCCGCCGGCACTAGCCTTTTTCCCCAACTGGATGGCCGACCAGGCCCAGCAGTTCCGCAACAAGCTGACCGATCCGGCCTATGACAAGCCGACCGAAGGGCTTACCGCCCTGCAGGCCGCCGCCGAGCAGGCATCGCTTACCGGCGATCATCGCCTTGCCATGCAGAAATACCAGGCCGCGGTCTCGGTCCTGCCCGATGACGGCGCGCTGTGGCTGGCGCTGGCGCGCGAGACGCTTGCCGTGCAGCCGGCGTCGAACACCACCGAACCTTCGACTTTGCCGATGAACGTCACCTCGGCGGCCTTCAACGCCTACAAGCTGATGCGCACGGCAAAGACCCGCGCAGAGGCGCTGGCGCTGCTTGGCGCCGGCCTCGACAAGCGCGACCTCTACAGGCCCTCGCTGCAGGCCTATGAGGCGAGCCTTGCGCTGGTGAGCTCGCCGGCCGTCCAGGCCGACTATGCCGACCTCAAGGCGCGCAAGGGTTTTCGCGTCGTCGAGCACACCGTCGACGCCGATTCCTCCTCGCCGCGCATCTGCGCCCAGTTTTCCGAGGAACTGGTCAAGACCGGGGTCGATTATTCGCAATTCGTGACGGTCGACAACGCCGCGCCCAAGGCCGTCGAGGCCAAGGACAAGCAGGTCTGCGTCGAGGGCCTGGAACACGGCCAGCATTATGACGTGACCTTCCGCGCCGGCCTGCCGTCGGCGATCGGCGAAACGATCGCCGCGCCAGTCGTGCTGTCGATCTACGTCCAGGACCGCGCTCCCTCCGCCCGCTTCACCGGCGACAGCTTCGTGCTGCCGGCCGGCGCGCGCCGCGGCATCCCGGTCGTCACCGTCAACATGAACGCCGCCAAGATGACGCTCTATCGCATCGGCGATCGTTCGCTGGCGCAGCTTCTGTCCGGCTATCAGTTCCTGCATCAGCTCGACGGCTATGACATCTCCACCATTTCGGACCAGATGGGCGCCCCCGTCTGGTCCGGCGCGCTCGAAATCGCCAATGATCTCAATAAGGAGGTTACCACTTCGTTCCCGGTGGATGAGGCGATCCCGCAGCGCAAGCCCGGCGTCTATGTGCTGACCGCGCAACCGGTCGACGACAAGAGCGACGACTATGGTTCACGCGCCACGCAGTGGTTCGTTGTCTCCGATATCGGCCTTTCCACCTATACCGGCCAGGACGGCCTCAACGTCTTTGCCCGTTCGCTGGGCTCGGCCAAGCCGATCTCCGGCGCCGAACTGACGCTGCTTGCCAGGAACAACGAGATTCTCGGCACGGCGACCACCGACAACGAGGGCCACGCCGTCTTCAATCCGGGCCTCACCCGCGGTGAGAACGGCATGGTGCCGGCCGTGCTGATGGCCAAGCAGGGCGACAACGACTTCGTCTTTCTCGACATGGGCAAGGCCGGCTTCGACCTGTCGGATCGCGGCGTCGAGGGGCGCGCCTCGCCGGGCGCCCTCGATGTCTATGCCTGGACGGAGCGCGGCATCTACCGCGCCGGCGAGGACGTGCATGTCGCGGCCCTTGCCCGCGACGGCGCGGCAAAAGCGGTTGAGAACCTGCCGCTGACCTTCATCTTCACACGTCCAGACGGCGTCGAGAACCGCCGCATAATCAGCAATGGCGAGTCCGCCGGCGGCCACGCCGTCGACCTGCCGCTCGAGGCCAACGCCATGCGCGGCACCTGGACGGTGTCGATCTACACCGATCCCAAGCAGTCGCCGGTCGCCAGCCAGATGTTCCTGGTCGAGGATTTCGTGCCGGATCGCATCGAATTCGACCTGACCGCCGACAAGAAGGAGATCGCCCAGGGCGAGACCGCCAACGCTACCGTCGACGGCCGCTTTCTCTATGGCGCGCCGGCCGCGGGCCTTGCGCTTGAAGGCGAGCTGACGCTGTCGACCACTAGCACCTGGGACAGCTTCAAGGATTTCACCTTCGGCCTGGCCGACGAGCAGTCGGGCGAGCCGACTGTGACGCCTCTCGCCAACCTTCCCGTGGTCGGCGACGACGGCAAGGCGACTTTCCCGGTCACGATCGACCAGTTGCCGTCGACCACCAAGCTGGTCAACGCCAAGGTCACCGTGCGCATGCGCGAGGCCGGCGGCCGCGCCGTCGAGCGCTCGCTCGACATCGGCGTTCGCCCGCAACGCGACGTCATCGGCATTCGCCCGGATTTCGAGGGCGATGAGGTGCCGCAGGGCGGCACCGCCAAGTTCAGCATCATCGCCGTCGACCCGAACGGCAAGCGCGAGGACCTGAAGGGCGCGCAGTGGTCGCTGGTCAAGGTCGAGCGCAACTATCAATGGTATCGTTCCAACAATTCCTGGAACTACGAGGCGGTCAGCCTCACCAAGGCCGTCGCTAACGGCGCGGTGGACCTGAAGGCCGATGGCGAGGCGACGGTGTCGCTGCCCGTCGACTGGGGTCGCTACCGGCTTGAGCTCGAGACGGCCGATCCCGACGGTCCGGCCACCAGCTATGAGTTCGACGCCGGCTGGTACGTCGCCTCGACCACCACCGAGACGCCGGACGGCCTGGAGATCGCGCTGGACAAGGATGCTTACGCCGCCGGCGAAGTCGCCAAGCTGAAGGTCTCGCCGCATTTTGCCGGCGAGCTTCTGGTCACCATCGGTGCCGAAAAGCTGCTGAAGACCGTCACCGCATCGGTGCCGGCCGGCGGCAGCACGGTCGACATCCCCGTCGGCGACGACTGGGGCGCCGGCGCCTATATCACGGCGACCTTGTTCCGGCCCGGCGACGCGCAGGAATCGCGCATGCCGGCCCGCGCCATCGGCATCCAATGGCTGTCGGTCGATCCGGGCTCGAAGAAGCTGGCGGTCAGCCTGACGCCGCCGGAAAAAACCGTGCCGCGCCAGCAGCTGTCGATCCCGGTCGCCGTCGGCGGCGCTCAGGCCGGCAGCAATGCCTATGTGATGGTGGCTGCCGTCGATGTCGGCATCCTCAACCTCACCAACTACAAGGCGCCCGATCCCGAGGACTGGTTCTTCGGCCAGCGCATGCTGGGGCTGGAGATCCGCGACCTCTACGGACGCCTGATCGACGGCTCGCTCGGTACCATGGGTAAGATACGCACCGGCGGCGACGGGGCGAACATGCAGGCGCAGGGCAGCCCGCCGACGGAAAAGTTGGTCGCCTTCTTCTCCGGCCCGGTCGAGCTCGATGCCAATGGCAAGGCACGGATCGATTTCGATATCCCGCAGTTCAACGGCACCGTGCGCGTCATGGCCGTCGCCTGGACCAAGGATGCGGTCGGCCATGCCCAGAGCGACGTCATCGTGCGCGATCCGGTGGTGATCACCGCCGGCCTGCCCCGCTTCCTGGCGCCGGGCGATGCGGCGACCATGCGCCTCGACATTGCCGACACCGACGGCCCGGCCGGCGACTATGCGCTCTCGGTCACCACGACCGGGGACCTCACGACCGGCGACAAGCCATTGCCCGAGAAGCTGACGCTCGCCCAGGGCAAGCGACAGTCGCTCACCTTCCCGCTAGTCGCCAAGACCGCGGGCGACGCCTCGGTCACGGTCAAGCTCGCGCATGCCGATGGCACGGAAGTCGAGCAGACGCTCTACCTGCCGGTGCGCCCGGCGCAGCTTCCGGTCACCAACCGCATGGTTGTCGACCTCAAGCCCAATGGCGGCTCGTTGCGCGTCGACAAGGAACTGCTTGCCGCAAGCGTGCTCGGCGGCGCTTCGGTCAGCGTCGGCGTCTCGCAGTCGTCAGCGCTCGACGTGCCGTCGCTTCTGATGTCGCTCGACCGCTACCCCTATGGCTGCGCCGAGCAGACCACCAGCCGCGCGATGCCGCTGCTCTATGTCAACGACATGGCCAAGAGCATCGGCATGGAGAGCGATCCGGACCTCCACGGCCGCATTCAGGATGCCATCTACAAGGTGCTGTCCTACCAGGCGGCAAGCGGCAGCTTCGGCCTCTGGGGCCCCGGCTCCGGCGATCTGTGGCTCGACGCTTATGTCACGGAGTTCCTGACCCGGGCGCGCGAGCAGAAGTACGACGTGCCGGCGCTGGCCATGAACCAGGCGCTCAACAACCTGCAGAACTCGCTCGGCTACGACCAGGACGTCCAGGACAAGGGCAGCGAGATCGCCTATGCGCTCTACGTGCTTGCCCGCAACAAGAAGGCCTCGGTCGGCGACCTGCGCTATTATGCCGACACGCAGCTCGAAGCCTTCTCCAGCCCGATGGCCGTCGCCCAGTTGGCGGCAAGCCTGGCGCTCTACGGCGACGCGCAGCGTTCGGAAGCCACCTTCCAGACTGCGCTCAGGCTGGCGCGGTCGGAAACCGACTACGACTACTACCGCTCGGACTACGGCTCGCGGCTGCGTGACGGCGCGGCGATGCTGGCGTTGGCGGCGGAATCGAAGCCGGTGCCGAGCATCATGCCGCAGCTGATTAAGCTGGTGGGAGTGGCGCGCGCCGGCGCCCGCTGGACGAGCACGCAGGACGAATCCTGGATGCTGCTGGCCGCGCGGGCGCTGAAGGAAGGCAATGATTCCATCACGCTTTCCGTCAACGGCGCGCCGCATTCGGGCGGCTATTCCGACCAGGTCGCCGGCAGCGAACTTGTCGACAGCCCCCTCACCATCGCCAACACCGGCGCGACGCCGCTGCAGGCGGTGGTGACCGCGGTCGCGGCGCCGGTCGAGCCGCTGCCGGCCGGCGGCGACGGCTTCACCATCGCGCGCACCTACTACAAGCTCGACGGCACCGAGGCCAACGTCACCGAGGCCAAGCAGAACGAGCGCTATGTGGTCGTGCTCAAGGTCTATGAGCAGAACAAATGGCCGTCGCGGCTCCTGATCACCGACCTGTTGCCGGCCGGCTTCGAGATCGACAATCCGAGCCTGGTTTCCAGCGCGCAATTGTCGAACTTCTCCTGGCTGGCGCAAACCGACGCCGCGCATCTGGAGTTCCGCAACGACCGCTTCGTCGCCGCTTTCAACCCCGATGAAGGCGACCACGGCCGCAACATCGCGCTGGCCTATGTCGTGCGCGCCGTGACGCCGGGCACCTACGCCCATCCGGCGGCGACGGTGGAGGACATGTACCGGCCGCAATACTCGGCCCGCACCGCCACCGGCGTGATGGAGGTGAAGGCCGAGTAGCGATGACAAGGTCGCCGATATCTCCCTTCTCCCCGTCTCCATACCGGGAGAAGGGGCCGGTTCACCCTCCGAAGCTGCAGTGTAGCAGCTGCGAAGGAGGGGGCAGGCGGATGAAGGTCAGCGCCATGCTCTCCAGAAAATTTCTCAGACGCACCGCCATCGCAGGCCTTTGCCTCGCCGGCTTCGCGGCGCTTTCGGTCGCCGCGCTCTGGGAGCTCGACCGCGCTTTCCCGCCGCCGCTGCCGGCAAAGCTGACGGTCTCGACGGAGGTGCAGGACCGCGACGGTCAGCTGCTGCGCGCCTTCGCCACGCCCGACGGCTACTGGCGGCTCGAAACCCGCCTCGACCAGGTCGACAGGCAATTCGTCGACATGCTGGTCACCTATGAAGACAAGCGCTTCTGGGATCACCGCGGCGTCGATCTCCTGGCGCTTTGCCGCGCTGCCGGCCAGCTCGTCACCAGCGGCCATATCGTGTCCGGCGGCTCGACCTTGTCGATGCAGCTCGCCCGGCTGATCGAGCCGCGCGACAGCCGCAGCCTTGCCTCCAAGCTCAGGCAGATGCTGCGCGCCATCCAGATCGAACGGCGGCTCACCAAGCAGGAAATCCTTGAACGCTACCTGACGCTGGCGCCCTATGGCGGCAATCTCGAAGGCGTCCGCGCCGCATCGCTCGCTTATTTCGGCAAGGAGCCGAAGCGGCTCACGGTCTCGGAAGCCGCCCTGCTCGTCGCGCTGCCGCAATTGCCGGAGAAGCGCCGTCCCGACCGCAACCTCGACATCGCCCACGCCGCACGCGACCGCGTGCTCACCCGCATGGTCTCGGCCGGCCTGCTCGGCGAACGCGAAGCCGCGCGCGCCGCGCTGGACGACGTCTCCGGCCTGCGTAGAAAACTGCCGGCGCTGGCCGCGCATGCTTCCTACGCCATGCTGCCGAGGGCCGTGCCAGGCAAGCCGCTCCAGCTCACCATCCGCAAAAGCGTGCAGCAGGGGCTGGAACAGGTGGCAAGGGATGCCGCCAGGAAGCTCGGCCCGAAACTTTCCGTCGCCATGGTCATGGCCGATGCGCGCACCGGCGACATTCTGGGCGAGGTCGGCTCGGCCGATTTCTTCGATGCCAGCCGCTCCGGCTGGATCGACATGACCAAGGTGGTGCGCTCACCCGGCTCGACGCTGAAGCCGTTCATCTACGGGCTGGCCTTCGAGCAGGGGCTGGTGGCGCAGGAGATGATCATCGAGGACAGTCCGGCGGATTTCGGCGGCTACCGTCCGAAGAATTTCGACATGGGTTATCAGGGCGACGTCTCGATTCGCCAGGCGCTGCAATTGTCGCTTAACGTGCCGGCGATCCGCGTGCTCGACGCCGTCGGTCCGGCGCGGCTGACGGCGCGCTTCCGCCAGGCGGGCGTTAACCCGATCCTGCCGGTCAACGAAGCGCCGGGCTTGGCGATCGGACTTGGCGGCGTCGGCGTGACCTTGCGCGACCTGGTGCAGCTCTATACGGGGCTCGCCAATGGCGGCAAGATGCATACGCTGCATGACGGCACCGAGCCGGCCGCCGCCGAGCGCGCCACCGCCACCATTCTCGACGACCAGGCGGCCTGGCAGATCAACGACATCCTGTCTGGCGTGAAGCCACCGGAAGGCGCCATGCAGCGCGGCATCGCCTATAAGACCGGCACCTCTTACGGCTATCGCGATGCCTGGTCCGTCGGCTTCGACGGCCGCTACGTGCTGGGTGTGTGGGTCGGCCGCGCCGATGCAAGCCCTGTCCCCGGCCTGTCGGGCTATGTCTCGGCAGCACCCATCCTGTTCGAAGGCTTCGTCCGTTCCGGCCTTGCCGGCGTGCCGTTGCCCAGCCGGCCGCCGGGCGTCTTCAATCCCAAACGCGAGGAATTGCCGGTGACGCTCGCCCGCTTCGGCGCCGGCGCCGACGGGCTGGTGCAGGCCACCGCCACCGAGCCGGCGCCGACCATCATCTTCCCGCCCAACGGCGCCCGCGTCGACCTCGGCACCAATTCGGCCGATGCCACGCCGCTGGTGCTGAAGCTGCAGGGCGGCCGGGCGCCGTTCCGCTGGCTCGCCAACGGCAAGCCGCTCGCCGGCATCGACCGCCGCCGCACCGCAACCTGGCAACCCGACGGCACCGGCTATTCGACGCTGACGGTGATCGACGCTGTGGGGCGAGCGGCAAGCGTGAAGGTTTTCGTTGAATAGGATGCGGCAAGCGATTCAGGGGATTGCGTTTCTTGAGACTTCGGGCCACGGAATTCCTCGCCTGAGGTCCGGCGCGAGGCCCCCCTCTCTG
>NZ_VFWS01000083.1:0-22781 GCF_006443065.1 Mesorhizobium sp. B1-1-5
ACCCGGCGACTGCGCGCTGACCGCTCAAAAGAAAAGAGCCCCATGCCGGGGCTCTTTTGCATTTCACATGAAGGCCGATCAGCCCTTGCGCGGCAGTTGCGGCACAAGGCTGCGTTTGTTGCCGTCCTTGCCCTTCGGCTCCGGCTTCTGCGCCACGGCCTTCTTGGGCGCCGGCTTCTTGGCCACCGCCTTCTTCGGCTTCGGCGAGTCTTCCGGCTCTTCCTTCTTCGGCTGCACGGGCGACTCGTCGGCGAGCGATTCGAGCTTCAGGCCGGACTCGCCGGTTTCCTTCTTCTCGACGGTGACGCGCACCGTGCCGCCCTTCTTGAGCTTGCCGAACAGCACCTCGTCGGCCAGGGGCTTCTTGATGTGCTCCTGGATGACGCGGCCGAGCGGACGCGCGCCCATGCGCTCGTCATAGCCCTTGTCGGCCAGCCAGGCGATCGCGTCTGGCGACAGGTCGAAGGTGACGCCGCGTTCGGAGAGCTGGGCCTCGAGCTGCATGACGAACTTCTGCACCACCTGATGGATGACCGGCACCGGCAGCGAACCGAACGGGATGATCGCGTCCAGGCGGTTGCGGAACTCCGGCGTGAACAGCCGGTTGATCGCCTCGACGTCGTCGCCCTCGCGCTTGGTCGAGCCGAAGCCGATTGCCGCGCGCTGCGCGTCCGAGGCGCCAGCATTGGTGGTCATGATCAGGATCACGTTGCGGAAGTCGATCTGCTTGCCGTTGTGGTCCGTCAGCTTGCCGTGGTCCATCACCTGCAACAGGATGTTGAACAGGTCCGGATGCGCCTTCTCGACCTCGTCGAGCAACAGCACGCAATGCGGATGCTGGTCGACGCCGTCGGTGAGCAGGCCGCCCTGGTCGAAGCCGACATAGCCGGGAGGCGCGCCGATCAGCCGCGAGACGGTGTGGCGTTCCATGTATTCCGACATGTCGAAGCGGATCAGCTCGACGCCGAGCGAGGCGGCAAGCTGCTTCGCCACTTCGGTCTTGCCGACGCCGGTTGGCCCAGAGAACAGGTAGGAGCCGATCGGCTTCTCCGGTTCGCGCAGTCCGGCGCGCGCCAGCTTGATCGCCGAGGTCAGCGCGGTGATGGCCGTATCCTGGCCGTAGACCACGCGCTTCAGCTCGATATCGAGCCCCTGCAGCACCTTCTCATCATCTGCCGAGACCGTCTTCGGCGGGATGCGTGCCATGGTGGCGATCGTCGCCTCGATCTCCTTGATGCCGATCGTCTTCTTGCGCTTGGCTTCCGGCACCAGCATCTGCGAGGCGCCGGTTTCGTCGATCACGTCGATCGCCTTGTCCGGCAGCTTGCGGTCGTTGATGTAGCGCGCCGACAGCTCGACCGAGGCCTTGATCGCCTCGCTCGTGTAGCGGACCTTGTGGAACTCCTCGAAATAGGGCTTCAGGCCCTTCATGATCTCGATGGCGTCTTCGATGGTCGGCTCGTTGACGTCGATCTTCTGGAAGCGCCGCACCAGCGCGCGGTCCTTCTCGAAGAACTGGCGGAATTCCTTGTAGGTGGTCGAGCCGATGCAGCGGATGGCGCCGGACGACAGCGCCGGCTTCAGAAGGTTCGATGCATCCATGGCGCCGCCCGAGGTGGCGCCGGCCCCGATCACCGTGTGGATCTCGTCGATGAACAGCACCGCGCCCGGATAGTCCTCGAGCTCCTTGACGACCTGCTTCAGCCGCTCCTCGAAGTCGCCGCGATAGCGGGTGCCGGCCAACAGCGTGCCCATGTCGAGCGCGAAGATGGTGGCGTCCTGCAGCACTTCCGGCACATCGCCTTCGACGATGCGCTTGGCGAGGCCTTCGGCGATCGCCGTCTTGCCGACGCCCGGATCACCGACATAAAGCGGGTTGTTCTTGGAACGGCGGCACAGCACCTGGATGGTGCGGTTGATCTCGCTGTCGCGGCCGATCAGCGGATCGATCTTGCCGGCCCGCGCCTTGTTGTTGAGGTTGACGCAGTAGGCCGTCAGCGCGTCCTGCTGCTTCTTCTTGCCACCCTCTTCCTGCGGCTCGGCGCCGTTCTGGCCGCCCTGCTCGTCCTCGGCGCCGCGCGGCGTGCGCGATTCCGAAGCGCCCGGGCGCTTGGCAATGCCATGCGAGATGTAATTGACCGCGTCGTAGCGGGTCATCTGCTGTTCCTGCAGGAAATAGGCAGCGTGGCTCTCGCGCTCGGCGAAGATGGCGACGAGCACATTGGCGCCGGACACTTCCTCGCGGCCGGACGATTGCACATGGATCACGGCGCGCTGAATGACGCGCTGGAAACCTGCCGTCGGCTTCGAATCCTCGTCGTAGCCGGTGACGAGGTTGTCGAGCTCGGTGTCGATATAGGTGAGAACCGTATGCTTGAGCTCGTCGAGATCGACGTTGCAAGCGCGCATGACGGCGGCCGCCTCGGTGTCGTCGATCAGGGCGAGCAGCAAATGTTCGAGCGTTGCATACTCATGATGCCGCTCGTTGGCGAATGTCAGCGCCTGATGTAGCGCCTTTTCCAGGCCTTGGGAGAAAGCCGGCATGTTACCTCACTTCTTCTCCATCACGCATTGCAGCGGATGCTGATTCTGTCGGGCGAAATCCATGACCTGGGACACTTTGGTCTCGGCCACCTCGAATGTGTAGATACCGCACTCGCCCACTCCATGATTGTGAACATGAAGCATGATGCGTGTGGCGGCTTCGCGGTCCTTTTGGAAAAAACGCTCCAGGACGTGAACGACGAACTCCATCGGGGTGTAGTCGTCGTTCAGAATGAGGACCCGGTAGAGACTGGGCTTCTTGGTCTTGGTTTTGGTGCGCGTGATGACAGCGGTGCCGCGACCGGGATCGTTGCGGTCTCCGTCACTTTGCATTCGCACCACGCCTGCCGTGGCAGTCAAACCGATCGTCACGTAGTCCAGCCTTTTCGAATCCTCATGCGAGTTCAACATGTAGGTTCTCGATGGACGATTTTAAGCCCTTCTGTTTAGCTGACAATATGGCTAGGTGGGCAAACCTCAGCGAATTTCTCAATCGTGAATGCGGCAAGGTGCGTCAGGTTGCGATCGCGCATGAAAAAACCCGGCCGCGTTTCCGCGACCGGGTGCTTTTGATTGGCCCGCTGGCCGTGTCCGGTGTGATCGGGCGAAATTACTTCGCCTTGGCGACCACCGATTCGAAGGGCTTGTACGCTTCCTTGGCGAGCTCGGCATAGAGATTGCCGATCTTGCTGGCCTCGGCCACGAAGCTCTCATAGCTCTGCTTGGCGTAATCGGTCTGGATCTCGACGGCCTTCTCGACGGACTTGGCCGCGAACAGCTTCTCGAAGGCGGCGGTGCCGGCTTCGAAGCTCTTCTTGGTGTATTCGCCGGCTTCGGTGGCGATCGCTTGCGCGCCCTTGGTGAGTGAGGCGAAGCTCTTCAGCCCGGTGTCGGCGAATTCCTTGCCGTATTTCGTGAAGTCCTCATAGGTCTGGGTCATTTCATACTTCCCTTTGGTTGAAACGCCCTTTTTGCCCCGGGCGCCCTTGTGCAATGCACCTCAATATATTGTGCGATGCACAAAAGTCAAGAATCCCTTGGCATGCAGGGGGTCTAGCGCCGGCGGCCGGTAAAATTCGATTAAAGAGAAGCTCGATTTGCCGAAAAATGGTGAACGCGGCGGTTACCATAAACGGATTGGTAACGCTGGGCGCGATAGCTTGGCCGGAAGTGAGGCCGGCACTCCCTTTGCCGCCTCCGGGGCAACGAAAATTCAGGGTAAGTAACGGTGCGTCAGGCGTTGTCGGGGCTGGTCTCCAAATCTTTCTCCCTCAAGGCAATCATGATCGCCGCGCTCGCGATGACGGTTGTCGTCGCCGACGTGGCGTCGGCAATGGCAGCGAGATCCTCGGCCATCGTCGTGGACGCCAAGACCGGCAAGGTGCTCTACTCCGCTGACGCCAATGGCCGGCGCTATCCCGCCTCGCTTACCAAGATGATGACCCTCTACCTCACCTTCGAAGCACTGGCGAAGGGCAGGATCAGCAAGAACACCCCGGTTCCGTTTTCCGCTCATGCCGCCGCCGAGGCGCCGACCAAGCTCGGCGTGCGCGCCGGCGGCTCGGTTCCGGTCGAGACCGCGATTCTGTCGATCGTGACGAAATCCGCCAATGACTCGGCGACCGCGCTCGGCGAGATGCTTGGCGGCAGCGAGGACAATTTCGCCCGCATGATGACGGCCAAGGCGCGCCAGCTCGGCATGAACGGCACCGTCTTCCGCAACGCCAATGGCCTGCCCGACCCGGGCCAGTTCACCACGGCTCACGACATGGCGATGCTGGGCATCGCGCTGCGCGAGCATTATCCGCAATATTACGGCTATTTCTCGCAGCGCTCGTTTCTCTACGGGCGTCAGCGCATCAACGGCCACAACCGTCTGCTCGGCCGCATCAGGGGCGTCGACGGCATCAAGACCGGCTACACCCGCGCTTCAGGCTACAACCTCGTCTCCTCCGTTGCCGATGGCGACCGCCGCCTCGTCGCGGTGGTGATGGGTGGCGCTTCCGGCCGCAGCCGCGACAACCAGATGGCTGCGCTTATCAACACCTATCTGCCGCGCGCCTCGACGCGCGGCGGCGGCGATCTCATCGCCAAGGGCAACGACAATCCGATCAAGACCTTGGCCAAGGTCCTTTTGCCCAAGCATGACGCGCCGACTCCGGACGCCAAGCCGGCTACGGATGACGCTGTCGCCGCCTCAGCCGACGATGATGCCCAGGACGACAGCCAACAGGTCGCCGAAGAGACGAAACCGGTGATCCAGATCAAGAAGGTGAAGACGGTTGCCGTGGCCGCGATGGCGCCGCCCGCCAAAACCGAGGAAGCCTCGGCCCAGGTTGTCACCGCCTATGCCGACCCGGCGCCCGCAGCACCGGCGATCGATCCGGTCAAGACATCGTCGGTGCCCTCCGGCTGGGTCGTTCAGGTTGCATCGTCGCCGACGAAAACCGGAGCCCAGGCGCTGCTCGAAAAGACGAGCAAGCAGGCGCCGAGGGTCTTGGCGGACGCATCGGGCTTCACGGTCGCTTTCGACAAGGACGGCACCACCTACTACCGCGCCCGTTTCAGTGGCTTCGGCTCGAAGGACGCCGCCTGGAAGGCCTGCGACGCCCTGAAGCGCAAGAAAATCTCGTGCTACGCCGTCGAGCAATAGGCGGCTGTTGAAATCTCCGGGAAAGTACCCGCGTCGAAGGAGACTAATCGTGATTGGAGAGCAGGACGTCCTTGGCTTCATTGATCCGCGCCGCCAGGACAGACGTGCCGCCGACATCGGCGTTCAGGCGCTGCATCAGGCGGCGGTGCGCCTTGCGGATATCCGCCGCGGCAGCCCCCGCTTCAAGACCAAGGACCTTGTAGGCCTCCTCCTTAGTCATGGAGCCCGCACCTGGCGCAACACCCAGCCCTTCGCCACCGTGCGGCTGCGCGTCCTTGCGCCAGACGGGAAAACGGCCGTCAAGATACGTCTCTAGGAGCTGGCGGCTCTCCATATCCGGGCTGAGCTCGCCATGAAGCTGGCGCAGGTCCGTTAGCCCCAGGGCCCCAAGCATCTTGCCTTCATAACGCCCGGCCAGGACAAGCCCCTCGAGCTTGCCGCTGTCGTGGTCGAGGTCCATTTCGAGCGCGGCGGTGCGCACCGTCGAATGTTTGGACGCGGCGGCGCGCGCCGGAGGCCGTCTCGTGCGTATCCAGCCGACCCAGGCCAGCGCCGCGAGCAAAAGCAGTCCACCGATAAGGCTGCGGCCAAAGATCAGCATCGGCGCCCCGACAAGGCCCAGAAAAGCCGGTCCAAGCGATCTCAGACTGTCGGCCATCCTTGCGGGATCAGCACGCACAAAGAGCATGGCGGCACCGAAAAGCACCACAAGCACCGCTGCCAAAGCGAGGATCACACCCATCGGGTAGCACCGCCATACGGATGACCGAGCATAACAAATAGGATGGGACCAAGGTCCGGCGCTTGCAAGTCCCACATCGAACGAGCCGAAGGGCCAGCGGCGGGCTTGCCGGCCGGCGCGGCGCTACAGCAGGCCGAGTTCGGCGAGTTCGAGCCTCAGCTTGGGCGGCATTTCGGCGAGTGCCGCCCTGCCCTTGCCGAGATCGGCCGGTGCGTCGGCGGGCTTCAGATAGCGCCAGCCCTGGAAGGCGCGGCGCGGCTGCCAGTCGGTGCGCACCACCTCAGGATCGAGCATGAGATGACAACGGCCGATGCCCTCGCCGTCGACGAAGGGCCGGATCTCGGTGATCAGTTGCCGGCACTGCACGCTGCCCTTGATTACCCAATAGAGCGAGCCGCCATCGGTGATCTCATCGCCGCGCGTCGGCACCATGCGGGTGGTGTGCCAGTGCTCGGCCGGCTCGCCGGCACGGCGCCGCTCGTCGAGGCGGAAGGCGATCCACTCTTCGAGATCCTCGACGCTGTCGCAACCGACGCACAGTTTTAGCAGATTGAGCATGGTCGCAATCTAGCGACGGCGTAGCGGGGGTTCAACGCCTCGAGCGGTTTTGCACAGGCAAGAAAGGCTGTCGGCTCAAGAGGCTTGCATCGCCGTCTCGAGGCCTTTCTCCCTGCAAATTTCATGGAAGATCGCCAAAGATTTCGCCCCTTCGACATAGAGCTGCTCGACATCCTGCGCATAGAAGTCGGCGCCGCCAGCAAGTCCGAGAAACTCGCCTCTCAACATCCCGATTTCAGGATCGAATGCCATCGTAGCCTTATGGCCGTCGATCTCGATGATGTTCTTCATGTTCTAACTCCGTGACTCTCCAGCCATTTTCTGATGGTTTCTTAGCATAGAAGGTGACGGACCGGATGATGGCTGCGCTGGTAGTTCGGCCTTCGAGGTCAGCCGAAACATCCATCGCCTGTCATCCACGGGCGGAGCAAGGAGCGAAGCGACGCGCGCAGATCCGAGGATGACGACATTCGGAGCGCCTTGACCAATCTCGAGCTTCGAGACGCGGGGAAGGAGATCTTGGCTGCGAAGCCCTGTTCAGCACTCCACCACATTGACCGCGAGGCCGCCGAGGCTGGTTTCCTTGTATTTCTCGTTCATGTCGAGGCCGGTCTGGCGCATGGTCTCGATCGCGGCGTCGAGCGGCACGAAATGCGTGCCGTCGCCCTTGATGGCCAAGGAAGCCGCCGTCACTGCCTTCACCGCGCCAAGCGCATTACGCTCGATGCAGGGCACCTGCACAAGGCCGCCGACCGGATCGCATGTCATGCCGAGATGATGCTCGAGCGCGATCTCGGCGGCGTTCTCCACCTGCTCGGGCGTGCCGCCCATGACGGCGCAAAGCCCGGCGGCGGCCATCGCTGAAGCGGAACCCACCTCGCCCTGGCAACCGACTTCGGCGCCCGAGATCGAGGCGTTGGATTTGATGATGCCGCCGACGGCGGCGGCCGTCAGCAGGAAGTCGCGGATGCTCGGCTGGTCGGCTTCGGGATGGAAATGCAACCAGTAGCGCAGCACTGCCGGCAGCGTGCCGGCGGCGCCATTGGTCGGCGCCGTCACCACGCGACCGCCGGCGGCGTTCTCCTCGTTGACAGCCATGGCGTAGATCGACAGCCAGTCATTGGCGAGCAAGGGATTTGGCCTGTTCTGCTGCCATTGTTCCTGCAATTTGTCGTGCAGCTGCCGCGCGCGGCGGCGCACCTTCAACCCGCCCGGCATGATGCCGTCCTGCGACAAGCCGCGATCGATGCAACCCTTCATCGCGCCCCAGATCGCGTCCAGGCCTTCGTCGAGTTCCTCGCGCGACATATGCATCTCCTCGTTGGCGCGCTTCATCTCGGCGATCGAAAGCCCGCTCTTGGCCGCCATGGCCAGCATCTCGACGGCGTTCTTGAAGGGGTACGGCACGTTCTTGCCTTCGGTCGTCACCGAGCCCTTGGCCTTCATGCGCTGCAGCTCTTCCTCGGACACGACGAAACCGCCGCCGATCGAATAGTAGATGCGCTTGAGCAGCAGCCGGTCGGACGCGTCATAGGCATAGAAGGCCATACCGTTGGCATGGCCGGCCAGCGGCGTCTTGCGGTCGAGCACGAGGTCCCTGGCGGGATCGAAGCGATATGCCGGGTGCCCTGGCGGCGAAATGCGCTTCTCGGCGCCGATGCGGGCGACGATGCCGTCGGCTTCGTCCGGATCGACTGTTTGCGGCGTCTGGCCTGCCAGGCCGAGGATCACGGCGCGGTCCGAGCCGTGGCCGATGCCGGTATAGGCAAGCGAGCCGTGCAGGCTGGCGCCGATGCGGTCGACCTTGACGCCGGCGGGCCGGGGCCAGTCGCCGGCCAGGATCTCGTCGAGGAAGCGGCGCGCGGCCGTCATCGGCCCCATCGTGTGCGAGCTCGATGGGCCGATGCCGATCTTGAACAGGTCGAAAACCGAAAGGAACACTGGGGCGTTGTCTCCTGAGGACCGCTCAAAGCATACATATAGGAATTCCCGGGATGTTTCCGCTGTTTTGCATGGCGCGGCCCGGCGACTGCCGACCTTGTTTGCTCCGCCAGCGACATCGCTTGCCGCCTGTCGAAGTGCCGGCACCCCTTGTGTTAAAAGCAATGGATGGGCGACTCACTCCATCTTTCGGCGGCCGATCTGGCGGCACTGGCTTTCTTCCTGGTCGTCTGGGTTGCGCACACGCTCGCCTCGGACGGCAAGCTGGTCCGTCGCATGTCGCTGACCACGGCGATGAACGCCCAACGCGAGGCCTGGATGCGCAACATGGCCGAGCACGAGATCCGCATCGTCGATACCGCCATCATGGGCGGCCTGCAGCAAGGCACCGCCTTCTTCGCTTCCTCTTCACTGATCGCGCTCGGCGGCTGCTTTGCCCTGCTCGGCGCCTCAGACCGCGTGCTTGAGGTTCTGGCCGGCCTGCCCTTCGGCGCGGCTCCGTCGCGCGAAGCCTTCCAGACCAAGGTGTTCGGCCTGGTGCTTGTCCTGGCCTTCGCCTTCTTCAAATTCGGCTGGGCCTATCGCCTGTTCAACTATTGCTCGATCCTGATCGGCGCCGTGCCGACCCCGCATGGCCTGGCTTCGCGCAACCCGGTCAGCGAAACGGCGGTGTGGCGGGCGACGCGCATGAACGTGCTTGCCGGCAAGCACTTCAACTCCGGACTGCGCGCCGTCTTCTTCTCGATCGGCTATCTCGGCTGGTTCGTCGACCCGGTCATCTTCGTGATATCGACGCTGGTGCTTCTGGCCGTGCTGGTGCGCCGCCAGTTCTTCTCGGCGGCGCGGCAAGCCGTGCTCGGTCAGCCGCCCGGCCCGGGAAAGAGCTGATCGATCTTGCCGGACAGCCTGTAGGCGAAAAGCCCGATCCACTCGCGCACTGCGATGGTGGTCGCCTGCACCGAATCGACCGGATTGTCGCGGTAGAGGCCGACGCCTTCCCTGCCCGAGGTGCGATAGTCGACCGGCCACGGAATGGTCGCAAAACCCGCCTTGTCGAACAGCGCCTTGGCGCGCGGCATGTGGAAAGCCGAGGTTACCAACAGCCAGGTCTCACCCGGCTTCGGCTCGATCAGTTTTCGCGAGAACACCGCATTCTCGTAAGTGTTGCGGGATTTATTCTCTAGGATCAGGCGATCGGCGGAAATGCCTAAAGCGCCGAGCAGCCGCGGCGCCGTGTCGGCATCGCCCTCGCCGTCGAGAAAAAGCGAGCCGTTGCCGCCCGATACGACGATCTTCGCTTGCGGAAAGCGCCTCGCAAGGATCGCTGTCTCCACCATGCGGTCGCCGCTGCTGTTCAGCTCGTAACCGCCGCGCGCCAGATTGATGGCGCCCTCGAAGCCGCCGCCGAGCACGACGATGCCGTCGACCTTCTCGGGCAATGGCGGCTTGGGAAAGCGTTGTTCGAGCGGATTGAGCATCATCGCGCCGACCGACGTCCAGGCCGAAAGGACCAGGATCGTGACGCCGAGCACGCTACCCGCGGCCGCCAGCCGCCGGCGCCCAAACAGCGCTGCCAGCAGGCCGGCGAGCAACAGGAAGATCGCCAGGTTGATCGGTTGGATGAAGAACCAGAGAATCTTGGAAAGATAGTAGAACATGCATCGCCCCTTTTTCAGATGAGGGGCGCCGCTACCACCACTTCTCCGGCTGGAACCTGCCCGCCGCCTGCTCGATGACGTTGGCCGTCTGGAACAGCGTCTCCTCGTCGAAGGGGCGGCCGATCAGCTGCAGGCCGAGCGGCAGGCCTTTGCCGTCGAGGCCGGCCGGCACCGAAATGCCGGGAAGGCCGGCCATGTTCACCGTCACGGTGAAGATGTCGTTGAGATACATCTTGACCGGATCGGAGGCCATGTCCTCGTCGGCGATGCCGAAGGCGGCCGACGGCGTCGCGGGCGTCAGGATGACGTCGACGCCGGCGGCAAAGACGTTCTCGAAGTCGCGCTTGATCAGCGTGCGCACCTTCTGCGCCTGCAGATAATAGGCGTCGTAATAGCCCGCCGACAGCACATAGGTGCCGATCATGATGCGCCGCTTGACCTCGCGGCCGAAACCGGCGGCGCGGGTCTTCTCATACATGTCGACGATATCCTTGCCGGGCATGCGCAGGCCGTAGCGCACGCCGTCATAGCGGGCGAGATTCGACGAAGCCTCGGCAGGAGCCACGATATAGTAGGCCGGCAAGGCATATTTGGTGTGCGGCAGGGAGATGTCGACGATTTCCGCGCCGGCGTCCTTCAGCCAGGCGATGCCTTTCTGCCAGAGCGCCTCGATGTCTTCCGGCATGCCGTCGACACGATACTCCTTCGGAATGCCGACCTTCATGCCCTTGATCGGCTTGCCGATCGCCGCCTCATAGTCCGGCACCGGACGGTCGACCGAAGTCGTGTCCTTCGGATCGACGGAGGCCATCGACTTCAGCAGGATGGCGGCGTCGCGCACATCGCGCGCGATGGGGCCGGCCTGATCGAGGGAGGAAGCGAAGGCGACGATGCCCCAGCGCGAGCAGCGCCCGTAAGTCGGTTTGATGCCGACCGTGCCGGTCAAGGCGGCTGGCTGGCGGATCGAGCCGCCGGTATCGGTGGCGGTGGCGCCGGCGCAAAGAAAGGCCGCCACCGACGAAGCCGACCCGCCCGACGAGCCGCCCGGCACCAGCTGGGCATTGTCCAAGGTCCGCGCCGTCTTCGTGCCGCCGGCGGACACAAAGCCGCCATCGCCCTGATGCGTCGTCGGCATGACGACCGTATCGACACGCGAGCGTCGCCACGGATTGATCACCGGGCCGTAATAGGAGGTCTCGTTGGACGAGCCCATGGCGAACTCGTCCATGTTGAGCTTGCCGAGCATGACGGCGCCGTCGGCCCACAGATTGCTCGTAACGGTCGACTCGTAATGCGGCTTGAAGCCGTCCAGCACGTGGCTACAGGCCTGGGTGTGGATGCCTTCGGTGGCGAACAGGTCCTTGATGCCGAGCGGAATGCCTTCCAGCGCGCCGCCCTCGCCCGTGGCGAGCCGGGCATCGGAAGCCTTGGCCATGTCGCGCGCCTTGTCGGCGGTCACAGTCACATAGGCATTGAGCACCGGATTGGCGCGATCGATCGCCGCGAGATAGGCCTCGGTGATCTCGGCCGCGGTGATCTCCTTGCCGCGCAGCTTGGCGCGGGCCTCGGAAATGGTGAGAAGGGTGAGATCGCTCATCAGGCAAGGCTCTTTTCGTAAAACGCCGACCATTCGGAATCGGGATAATCCAGCACCGGTCCGCAACGCGAGAATCCGGCGCGCTCATAGACGGTCCAGGCGGCGGGGTGCCGATCGCCGGTTTCGAGGACCAGGCGCTTCAGCCCTTCCTGCCGGGCAAGCGCCTCGACACGTGCGACGATCTCGGCGCCGATCTTGCGGCCGCGATGCGAAGGCCGCGTGTACATACGCTTGATCTCGCCGACCGCATCGTCATGGCGCTTGAGCGCGCCGCAGCCGACGGCAAGGCCGTTGTCGCGGGCGATGAACACCGTCGTATCCTCGTCGGCCATCTGCTCGACGGTGAGATGGTAGCAGTGCTCGGGCGGCGTCAGTTCGAGCAGCGCGGCGTTGAGTTCGGCGACCAGCGCGCGCACGTCGTCCTGCAAAGGCGTCTCGACGGCGATCTCGACAGCCACGCTCTACTCCACCACCTTCGGAACGAGGAAGAAATTCTCTTCCGTCGCCGGCGCGTTGGCGACGATGTCGGCGGCCTTGTTGCCGTCGGTGACGGCATCCTGGCGCTTCTTCATCTCCATCGGCGTGACCGAGGTCATCGGCTCGACGCCCGAAACATCGACCTCGTTCAATTGCTCGACGAAGCCGAGGATGGCGTTCAATTCGCCGGTCATGCGCTCGGCGTCCTCCTCGCTCACCGCTATGCGGGCAAGGTGCGCGACGCGCTTCACGGTCTGAAGATCAACGGACATGTTCTATCGCCTCGGGAAAACCAGTTCGGGCTATAGCGGCGCGGCGCCCAGCGCGCAACACGGATCATGCCGGTTCGATCGCCACGCGGTTGCTCCCCGGGGAGCTTACGCGGCAATGCCACGCCCTCGCAGCGATAATGGCTGCCACGGTTTGCCGGCCTGTGTGCAGCGTATCTCTCCTGGCTTGGCAGCAGAGCTCTTCCGACGCAGAGAAACCTAGATCGTGATCGCCTTGCCGATGTCCGGCAACGCCACGTTTACGCCCGAGCCTTCCATGCCGGCGACGAACTTGTCGGCGGTCTGGTCGATCATCGAGAAGGTGCCGAAATGGCAGGGAACGACCGTATCGAAGCCGAAGAAGCGGCGGCAGGCAAGGGCCGCCACGGCGCCGCCCATGGTGAAACGGTCGCCGATCGGCACGATGCCGATCTTCGGTTCGTGCAGCTCGTTGATCAGCCCCATGTCGGAGAAGATGTCGGTGTCGCCCATATGGTAGAGCGTCTTGTCCTCAGGAAAGTGCAGGACAAGCCCGCCCGGATTGCCGAGATAGGTGTTGGCGCCGCCTTCGCCGCCGAAGGAGGACGAGTGCAGCGCCTGGACGAAGGTTGTGGTGAAAGGGCCGCAATCGACGGTGCCGCCGATATTGCCCGGATTGATCTTGTCGCCGCTGACGCCCTGGCCGACGAGGTACATGCAGATCTCGAAATTGGCGACCAGCATGGCGCCGCTTTTCTTCAGCACTTCGACCGCGCCGCTGACATGGTCGTTATGGCCGTGGGTCAGGAGCACGTGGGTCACGCCTTCCGCCGGTCCTTCCCAGCCGCCCGTCCAGGACGGATTGCCGACCAGATAGGGATCGATGAGAATGGTGGCGTCCTTGGTCTCGACGCGGAATGCCGAATGCCCGTACCAGGTCAGTTTCATGAACGCTTTCCTCGATTTCTCCGTTGCCGGAAGATAGAACGCTAGTCGCAAATTGAAAGTGGCGCCCTCCTCTTAAACGTCAAAAGGATGTGACGCCTGGATATCAGGAAAAGCCGTTGGGCATTATTTCAATCGAGGAACTGCCGGCGCGGCTTGCCGGCGGCAAGACGCTCGCCGGGCTCGATCTCGGCGACAAGACGATCGGCGTGGCGGTTTCCGATCGCGGGCTGTCCTTCGCCCATCCGCGCCCGGTCATCCTGCGCAGGAAATTTTCGCTGGATGCCGCCCAATTGCTCGCTCAGCTCGACAAGGACAATGTCGGCGCCTTCGTGCTCGGCCTTCCGGTCAACATGGACGGCTCGGAAGGACCCCGAGCGCAAAAATCCCGCGCCTTTGTCCGCAACATGGCGCAGGTCTGCGACCTGCCCTTCGTGCTGTGGGACGAGCGGCTGTCGACGGTCGCGGCCGAGCGGACACTGATCGAGATGGATTTCTCGCGCAAGAAGCGCGCCGGCAAGATCGATTCGGCGGCCGCCGCCTTTATTCTGCAGGGAGCCTTGGACCGGCTTCAGTCGCTGGGCCGAGCCGATCGGGGCTGATTTCGCCGTGCCGGCGCTGCCTGATCCATTCGGCGATGTTGCGCCGGCGCCGGAAGGCCCAAAGCCCCATGAGCAGGAAAAAGTCGAAAACGCAGGTCCGCGCTACCATGCCCGGGATGATAGCCGGATCGATGCCGAGCATCTGGCCGTAGAGCTGGAAAGCGAAATCGTGCACCTGTCGGCTCAGCATCGCATAGCCGAAATTCATGTCGTTGGCCGACAGGAAGAACCATCCCCAAAAGATGGCCATCGGAGCAGCCCAGAGCGTGAATATCGTGCGCATCAGCGCCTGCCTCCAGGCTTGTTTTCCGGGCGGCCGGATATGCGGGAAAGGAGCGAGCTGTGCGCGGCGCCCATCGCCATGCGCGAGGCGGCGCGAATGTCGCCCTCGGGCAGATTCATTGCGGCGAAGGTGGAGCGGCGTTCAGCCAGCACGGCGATGTAGGAAGCAAGCAGCGCCGTCATCTGGATGGCGACGATCATGAACAGGCCGTCTATGCCTTGCGCCACGCCGCCGATGAGGATCAGCGAAAGCAGGAAAGATGCCGAGATGAAGGCGATCCGGGCCACGCTCTCGCCCGCGTCCGGCCTTGCCGCCGCGTTCAGCAGCGTTTCGACGAAGGCCCAGCAGAACAACACCGCGACGATCAGCAACGCGATCGAAAGCGGCGCGACCACGGCCGCATTTTCAAACTGCGGAAACCGGTTGCCCCGGACGGAGAGGCCAAGCACGCCAAGAGCAGTCGCTATGCCGCGGCTGCCGTCCATGCAGACATAGGCAAGCAGGGCGAAAACCACCGCCCAATGCAAGGCCAGAACTGAGCTCAACACGTGCCGCATACGTTTCCCGCTGGCGGAGTTCGGGGAGGTCATGGTTAACCCTTCCCTACTCCAGCAAAGTGGAGAGTGGGCTTTGCAACGGTTCGCCGCAACGGAAACCATTTGTTAAGGTTAACAGCTATCCACAGATCGGCAATCTGCCGTTAATGCATGTCGCCCGGAAGTGCGCAGCGGGTTCTGGGACAACGACATGCATCACAACAACGACTTAAGCGCGTCGCCCAAATCCGTTTCGGCACGATGCGCTCTACGGTATGAGCCGAAAAAGCGTGAAGCGGTTTTCGGATGACGTGATGCTCAATCTCTTGATTTAGAGATTTTAGAGCCGGATCAGGTCACCGGCGGATAGAGCGTGTCGATGATCATGCGCGCGTCGTGGCGCGAATCGAGCATGCCGTAGGTGGTGCGCCACTGGCCGCCGAGACGCGTTTCGACGAAGGCGTCGGCGATCCGCCCTGCCCCCAGCCTGCGCAGCTCCGCCGCCGCGGCCGAAAGCGCCAGCTGTTCGGTGAGCAGGCGCGCCGAGCCCTGGTCAGTCGCGGCGACCTGCATGGCCGCCTTCAGCACGCCGATGGTGCCGCGCCCGCCGGTGCCGAGATCGCGGTCGATGCCCGTCAGCACCTCCTCGAACAGGCCGGGCGCGCGGCCGAGCACGCGCAGCACGTCGAGCGCCATGACATTGCCAGAGCCCTCCCAGATCGCGTTGACCGGCGCCTCCCGGTAGTAGCGGGCAAGCGGCGCTTCCTCGACATAGCCGTTGCCGCCAAGGCATTCCATCGCCTCGTAAAGCAGCTGCGGCGCGATCTTGCAGACCCAGTATTTGACGACAGGCGTCATGGCGCGGGCAAAGGCCGCCTCGCCGCGATCGCTTGCCGCCTCGTCGAAAGAACGCGCCAGCCGGAACGACAGCGCCGTGGCCGCGGCGACGTCGAGCGCCATGTCGGCCAGAACCCGCTGCATCAGCGGCTGGTCGATCAGGTTGGAGCCGAACACCTGGCGATGGCGCGTGTGATGGACAGCCTCTGCGAGGCCCGCCCGCATCAGCGCCGACGAAGCGACCGCGCAGTCGAGCCTGGTCAGCGTCACCATGTCCATGATCGTCTTCACGCCTGCGCCCGGGTCGCCGACCATCTCGCCAATCGCGTTGACGAACTCCACCTCCGACGAGGCGTTCGAGCGATTGCCGAGCTTGTCCTTCAGCCGCTGGAAGCGGAAGCCGTTGCCGGAACCGTCGCCCAGGATGCGCGGCACGAGGAAGCAGGACAGCCCCTCCGGAACCTGCCCGAGCACCAGGAAGGCATCCGACATCGGTGCCGACATGAACCATTTGTGACCGGTTAACCGATAAAAACCACTGCCGGTGCGCTCCGCCCTGGTGGTGTTGGCGCGCACATCGGTGCCGCCCTGCTTCTCGGTCATGCCCATGCCGAGCGTCAGCCCGGTCTTTTGCACCGGCGGCTTCTGCGCCTGGTCGTATTTGCGCGTCGTCACGCGCGGCGCCCATTCGCGGAAAAGTTTCGGGCTTGCCATCAAGGCCGCCAGCGAGGCGCTGGTCATGGTGATGGGGCAAAGATGCCCGGTCTCGAGCTCGGCGGTGAGGTAGAAGCGTGCCGCCCTCACCTGATGGCGGCGGCCGATCTCGGCATCGCCGTTTTCCCATACCGAAGAATGCAGGCCGCCGGCGATCGCCCGGCGCATCAAGGCATGATAGGCCGGATGATATTCGACCAGGTCGAGGCGACGGCCCTGGCGGTCATGCGTCCGCAATTTCGGCGTGTCGGTGTTGGCGAGGCGGGCAAGCTCCTGCGCTTCCTGCGTCATCACGAACCGGCCAAGCCCGTCGAGATCCTTGCGCACGGGGTCGGAAAAACGCTCGGCTAGCTGGATGAGCAACGGATCGCCCCGCCATGCATTGCCGCCGGCCAACGGCGGCGGCTGGTTGATCACCTCGTCGGTCACGCCCAATCCTTCAGTTGCCCAATCCTTCAGTTGGCCGAGAGGTTCTTACCATTTCCGAGCCCGCGGTCGCGAATCCGAAGCCACTGGGCCTTATAGCCCAAGCCACGGAAGGCGCGCGACGAAAATACCGGGGAGAACGCCCGCAATCCAAAGCTGACGCTTGCGGCAGGCCGGACCGCATCCTATAGCAGCGCCTTGAGATGACCGACGCTTCGTCCCTGCCGCTCTTCCCCCACCGCCATCTTCTGGGCATCCGCGATCTTTCCCCCGCCGATATCGAGCTGTTGCTTGATCGGGCCGACCAGGCGGTGGCGATCTCGCGGCAATCGGAAAAGAAGACCTCGACGCTGCGCGGCCGCACCCAAATCAACCTGTTCTACGAGGCATCGACCCGCACGCAATCGTCCTTCGAGCTCGCCGGAAAGCGCCTCGGCGCCGATGTCATGAACATGTCGGTGGCAAGCTCCTCGGTGAAGAAGGGCGAGACGCTGATCGATACGGCGATGACCCTCAACGCCATGCGCCCCGACATCCTGATCATCCGCCACCAATCGGCGGGCGCGGCGGCCCTGCTCGCCCAAAAGGTCGGCTGCTCGGTGGTCAATGCCGGCGACGGCGCGCATGAGCATCCCACGCAGGCGCTGCTCGATGCGCTGACCATCCGCCGCGCCAAGGGGCCGCTGTCGAAGCTGATCGTGGCGATCTGCGGCGACATCCTGCATTCGCGCGTCGCCCGCTCCAACATCATGCTTCTGAACGCGCTCGGCGCGCAGGTGCGCGTCGTCGCGCCCTCGACATTGCTGCCCTCCGGCATCGACAGGATGGGCGTGATCGTGTCGCGCTCGATGGCCGAAGGCCTCAAGGACGCCGACGTGGTCATGATGCTGCGCCTGCAGCGCGAGCGCATGGAAGGCGCCTTCGTGCCGTCGGTCCGCGAATATTTCCGCTATTTCGGCCTTGATGCCGAAAAGCTGAAAGCCGCCAAGGACGACGCGCTGGTCATGCATCCCGGCCCGATGAACCGTGGCGTCGAGATCGCCTCCGAGATCGCCGACGGACCGCAAAGCGTCATCCAGGAACAGGTCGAGATGGGCGTCGCCGTGCGCATGGCGGTCATGGAGGCGCTGCTTGATCCGCGCCGCAACCATGAAGGGCGCGGCGCATGAGCGTGACCGTCTTCAGCAAGGCGCATATCGTCGATCCCTCGCGCGGCGTCGACGAGATCGGCAGCGTCATCGTCGACGGCCGCAGAATCGTCGCGGCCGGAAAGGCCGCATTGAACCAGGGCGTGCCGGAAGGCGCCACCGTCGTCGACTGCGCCGGCAAGACGATCATTCCAGGCCTTGTCGACGCGCGCGTCTTCATCGGCGAACCAGGCGGCGAGCATCGCGAGACCATCGCCTCGGCGAGCGTCGCCGCGGCGGCGGGCGGCGTCACCTCCATCGTCATGATGCCGGACACCGACCCGGTGATCGACAATGTCGCGCTGGTCGAATTCGTGCTGCGCACGGCGCGCGACACCGCGAGCGTCAACATCTTCCCGGCGGCAGCGATCACCAAGGGCCTCGAAGGCCGCGAGATGACCGAGTTCGGCCTGCTGCGCGAGGCCGGCGCCGTCGCCTACACCGACGGCCGCCACACGATCGCCAATGCGCTGGTAATGCGCCGGGCGCTGACCTACGCCCGCGATTTCGGCGGTGTCATCGCGCACGAAACGCAAGATGACAACCTCGCCTCGTCCGGCGTGATGAACGAAGGGCTCTATGCGAGCTGGCTCGGCCTGTCGGGCATTCCGCGCGAGGCGGAGCTGATCCCGCTCGAATGCGACCTGGCATTGGCCCGGCTGACCGGCGGCGCCTATCACGCGGCAAAAATCTCGTCGGCGATGGCAGCCGGCGCGGTGGACCGGGCAAAGACGGACGGCGCCAATGTCACGGCCGGGGTCGCCATCCACAATCTGTCGCTCAACGAGAACGACGTCGGCGAATACCGCACCTTCTTCCGGCTGACCCCGCCCCTGCGCGCCGAGGACGACCGGCTGGCGATGATCGAGGCGATCAAGGACGGCACGATCGACATCATCGTCTCCTCGCACGACCCGCAGGACGTCGATACCAAGCGCCTGCCCTTCGCCGACGCCGCCGCCGGCGCCATCGGGCTGGAGACGCTGCTTGGCGCCGCACTTCGGCTCTACCACAATGGCGACGTGCCGTTGCTCAGGCTGATCGAGACGCTGTCCACGGCGCCGGCCAGACTGTTCGGCCTGCCGGGCGGCACGCTGAAGCCGGGTGCGCCGGCCGACCTCGCGGTCGTCGATCTCGACGCGCCGTGGATCGTCAGCGAAAGCGGCCTGCGCTCACGCTCGAAGAACACCTGTTTCGAGGGCGCGCGCCTGCAGGGCAAGGTCCTGCAGACAATGGTCGCGGGCCGCACGGTGTTTTCCGCATAAGCCCCGCATCGCTTGAGCCCTGCTGAGTCTGCCCGGCGTAGACTTGCTTGGCGAACCCTCCCGACTCTACCATTATGATAAGTTCACGCCCAAGCAGGGCCAGCACTTGCAAACCATGGTTGCATCGCGCACAGTGAATCAATCATAGAGAGAACTACCGAAGCGACAGGAAACATGGGGGAAACAATGGGTTATGCGATCGCGCTCGTCTTCGGCTATCTGCTCGGCTCGATCCCGTTCGGACTTCTGATCACCCGTGCGGCCGGGCTCGGCGATGTCCGCCAGATCGGCTCCGGCAACATCGGCGCGACCAATGTGCTGAGGACGGGTAACAAGGGCCTTGCTGCCGCCACACTGCTGCTCGATGCGCTGAAAGGCACGGCCGCGGTGCTGATCGCCGGGCATTTTTCGCCGGACTTCGGACTGTTGGCCGGCTTCGGCGCCTTCCTCGGCCATCTCTTCCCGGTCTGGCTCGGCTTCAAGGGCGGCAAGGGTGTTGCCACCTATCTCGGCGTGCTGCTTGGCCTTGCCTGGCAAGGCATGCTTGTCTTCGCCGTCGTCTGGCTCGCGATGGCCTTCCTGTTCCGCTATTCCTCGCTGGCGGCATTGGCGGCCGCGGTGGTCGTGCCGATCGCGCTCTATTTCATCAGCACGCCGCAGATCGCCAGCCTGTTCGCGCTGATGAGCCTGATCGTCTTCATTAAGCACCGCGCCAACATCTCGCGGCTGCTGGCCGGCACCGAAGGCAAGATCGGGGCGAAGGAATGAGCGCCCCGGCTGCCGGACCGCGTCTCAGCGATCGGCAGCGGCTTGCCTGGCTTCGCCTGATCCGCACGCCCAATGTCGGCCCGGCGTCGTTTCGCGAGCTGATCAACCGCTTCGGCTCGGCCGAAGCCGCGCTTGAAATGCTGCCGGAGCTGATGATCTCCGGCGGCGCCAATCGCATCGTCCGCATCCCCTCCATCGCCGAAGCCGAAGCCGAGCTGGACGCCGCCCGGCGCGCCGGCGGCCGCTTCGTCGGCATCGGCGAGGCCGATTATCCGCCCTTGCTGAAGACCTTGGACAACCCGCCGCCGCTGCTTGCGGTGAAAGGCGAAGGCGCGGTCTTCCGTCTGCCGGCGGTAGCGATTGTCGGCGCTCGCAATGCCTCGCTGGCCGGCATCAAGATGGCGCGCATGCTGGCGGCCGATCTCGGCCGCGACGGTTACGCCATCGTTTCCGGCCTGGCGCGCGGCATCGACACGGCCGCGCACAAAGGCAGCGTTTCGACCGGCACAGTCGGTGTGCTGGCCGGCGGGCTCGATGTGCCCTACCCGCCTGAAAATGCCGGCCTTTGCGATGAGATCGCCGATCGAGGCGGTGCCATCGTTTCCGAGATGCCCTTCGGCTGGCAGCCGCGCGCCCAGGATTTCCCGCGCCGCAACCGACTTGTCGCCGGGATGGCGCTTGGACTGGTGGTGGTCGAGGCGGCGCAGCGCTCCGGCTCGCTGATCAGCGCGCGCCTCGCCAACGAAATGGGCCGGCTGGTCTTCGCCGTGCCGGGCTCGCCGCTCGATCCGCGCGCTGCCGGCTGCAACGCGCTGCTCAAGGACGGCGTCACGCTCGTCACCGAAGCCGCCGACGTGCTCGGCGCGCTGGCGCCGCTTGCCGGCACCCGGCTTCCAAGAACCGCCCCACTTGCCGAGGCGCCCGACACATCAGCCATGCCGCCGCCAGGCGAAAACGACCGCGCCGATGTGCTGGAAGCGCTCGGGCCCACGCCGACAGGCATAGACGAGATCATCCGCCACACGGGACTGAGCGCCGCGCAGATTGCGATGGTGCTCCTGGAACTCGACCTTGCCGGACGGCTCGAGCGCCACGCCGGCGGGAACGTGTCGTTGATTGCGTGACCTGGCGCGTTTACCCGCAACGCTGATTTCCTTACCGGAACAGATATTTGGACACTTCCGGATTGCCGCGGCGCCACATCACATTGTCGAGGAAATAATGGTGCACGTTGATGAAGATCAGCACGATGAAGAAGAACAGCGACGAACCGAGCACCTGCTTGTCGTAGGGAACCAGGGCGGTCAGCACGAACGGGATCAGCCAGAAGCCGAGATAGCCAAGCGCCCCACCCCCGATGATGAATCCCAGCACCCGCAACCTGTAGCGGGGCCCGAGCACGGATAATAGCTTCGGCTCCGGATCCCGCGCGGCATCCGAGACGTCACGCTCGACATTGGTCTGATAGCGCCACACCACGGCCAGATATTGCAGCGAGTGAAGCGCCGGCACCACGAGCAGCCAGAGCGGGTTTATCCTGGCGATCAGGATCCAGAGATAGAGCGAGGCGACATAGGCCACGATGCCGTTGTAAGGCAGTCCGCCGCCATTCCTTCGCCAGCGGTTGACCAGCATGAAAAGCGTGGCCGCCGTCGATCCGACGGCGGCCAGCACGGCGATTTCGGTGATCCAGGACGGCGCCGCGAAAGTGTAATATTGAAGGCCGTAATACTGCCCTTGCGTCACGGCTGTATTCGTCTGCAGCCAGGCCAGGATCCACACCGCATAGCTGTTGACGAGCAGCACCTTCTTGTCCCGGTTGTCGAAGAATTTGCGCTTCAGGACGGCGTCGACCATCAGCATGCCGTAGCCTTGCTTGACGTAGTGCCAGCCGACGAAAAAGAACATCGCGTTGGCCGCGAAGCCGAGCAGCCGCGTGTTCGACGTCGCCGCGCCATAGGCAAAGAACAGGGCCATGACCACTGGCACGATGACGCCGGCGAAAATGTAGCGAAGCTGCAGGCCTCTGTCGTAGCCCTCGCCACGCGCCTTGCGGCCGAAATTGCGGTAGAAGATCTGGTAGGAGTGGGCGAAATGCGGATAGTTTACCCCATAGGCCACGACGACCATCGTCGCGGCCAATGAGCCTTCATAGTCGTGCGGCACCAGGAACAGCAGTGGCAGGATCAGAAACGCGCTGCCGCCGAGCATCAGGAAATCGGCGACCGGGCCGAAAAGATATCTGCCCGGCGGCGTCGCCGCCTTGGGCGCCTGCGCATCTACCGAAAGGTCAAGTGCCATCCTGGAGCCTCCCTCGGAGGCGCCGAGTTTAACCACGACCCCATCCAGGGACAAGTTTGCCCGTGACCGGCACGCATTGTCTTGGGGAAAGTCACCCCCTCAAGGCAAGGCAGCCCGAGCGATCTTCATCAGCCGCTTTCTGGCTTCTGCTACGCGCTTCTGTTCCGACCGTATGCGGTCGCACAGGACAAGGTTGATCCCCACACCACAGTCCTCGTCCAGCATTTTCTTTGCGTGATTGAGAGAAGTCTCCGCGCGTTTTACGCTCTGCCTGGCCCTGGCCAGTTCCAAGTTCAGTACGTCCACTGTATCCGCATCCCAGATTGCGGTCCCTTCAACAGGGAAACAGCCGCGCGCAAGTTTTTGTTCCGATTGCCGGAGACGCAGACAAACGTGCTGCTTCGATCGCCCGGACATGGAAGCGCCCGTGGGGTCGGATCTCGCATCTATTTGGGTGTTAAAAATTTTGGTGAGCGCGATGGGATTCGAACCCATGACC